>CAMNLS010000111.1 GCA_946543495.1 uncultured Selenomonadales bacterium
AAATATTCAGCGGCGAAATGAAGAGCGTTTGGATTTACGGATTCTATCTTAAGCGCGGGACTTACGGCGACCCCGGTCCGCAAGCGCATATATTTGTTTACGAAAACGGCTACGAAGGCTACCGCGTGGACGCTAAAACTATAGGACAGTTTACGGGGCTTGTTGACAGCACCGGCAAGGAGATTTACGAAGATGATATTATCTCCACCGAAGACGGGCGAATTGGTCTTGTTGAATTCCATAAAGGTGGCTTCGTCGTCAACTACGGCAATAATATGCGGCAAGCTCTTTATGATACGCAGAATTGGAAGATGACTATTTTGGGCAATCGTTTCGAGACGCCCGAATTACTTATAGCTACTACTACCCCAAAAAAAAACGAACAAGAAGAACCCGAAGTCGAACTGCAAAAGTTTGAAATCTCATTACGTGCTGGGGAGTGATTCGCGTGCTAAAAAAATTCGTAGCGGTTCTGCTGATAGGCGTTCTTGCGTCAAGCAGCGCGGCTCAGGCTTACGACCTCCCAAAACTTAAGCCCGATAAAAAAATTACCGCGACTACCGAGAAACAAAAAGGCTCAGTGTTAAAGAGTGATTGGAAAAGCACGGAGGCTTTTGAACAAAGCATAAAGGAACGCTTAGCGAACGGCGCCCCCCTTGCAGTTAATGACCCTGCGCGGTCGCCGACGGATAAAAATTATGTGTTCATTGCCTTTTACAATAACGCGCCGTATTTCTTGGACAAATACTCAATCAAAGTAAAAGAGAATTCCGACGGCGTTAAGGTGTGGGAACAAAAGATTTTCCCGATAAGCTCCAAGTATTCTCCGAGAAACGCGACGGCAACTAATCAAATCTTCAACGTGACTGATGGGAAGTTCTTCAACTCAACCAAAGCTAAGTTCCCATTATCAGAAGTGACGGTCGAGGCTGATAAAACTTTTTTGGAAGAATGCTTAAAGGTCGGTTACTACTTCGCGTTCGGGGAAGAAGTGCAAGGAAATTAAATAACGATAAAAAGAAATCGTCGGCAGTGATGTCGGCGATTTCTTTGTTTAAGGCAACGTAAAAGGCGGAAGCTTTGAACTCCCGCCTTGAAATTTTCTTTATGGTTGGTGGAGACGGAGGGATTCGTTTCAATCCACACACCCCTTGCGGAGTGCGAATGTTTATGGTGGAGACGAGGAGAATTGAACTCCCGACCCTCAGATTGCGAACCTGATGCTCTCCCAGCTGAGCTACGTCCCCAACACAAGCGCGATTATAAACCTTATACCGCACATTGTCAAGAGCAACGTTATTACCTTCCGTGCTTAGCAAGTCGTTGCAGATATTTTCCGTACTCATTCTTAGCAAGCGGCTCCGCAAGTTTCAACAGTTGCGCCTCGTCGATGTAACCCATGCGATAAGCTATCTCCTCTATGCAAGAAATTTTTAAGCCCTGCCGTGTTTGAATCGTATGCACGAACGAACCCGCTTGCAAAAGTGATTCATGCGTGCCCGTGTCTAACCACGCATAGCCGCGCCGCATTTTTTCTACTCGCAACGTGCCAAGCTCCAAATAAACTTTATTAACGTCAGTAATCTCAAGCTCGCCACGAGCCGAAGGTTTAATCGACTTGGCAACGTCGACAATGTTTTTGTCGTAGAAGTAAAGACCCGTCACGACATAATTTGAACGCGGCTCCTTTGGCTTTTCCTCTAAGCTGATTGCTTGCCCCGTCTCCCGATTGAATTCAACTACGCCATAATTCTGCGGGTCGTTGACGTAGTAAGCAAAGACCGTTGCGCCTTCGTCGTGAGCCGCCGCTCGTTGAACCAGCCTTGCAAAGTCCGCGCCGTAAAAGATATTGTCGCCCAAGACTAATGCGCAACCTTCGCCGTTGATGAACTCTTCCCCGATTAGGAATGCTTGCGCTAATCCTTCGGGCTTCGGCTGAACCGCGTAGCTTATCTTCAAGCCAAGTTGCGTGCCGTCGCCGAGCAACGCTTGAAATAAATGACTGTCCTGCGGCGTCGTGATGATTAAGACTTCCCGAATCCCCGCTAACATCAACGTTGATAGCGGATAATAAATCATCGGCTTATCAAACACCGGCATTAATTGTTTTGATACGACCTCTGTCAGCGGATAAAGACGCGTGCCACTCCCGCCCGCCAAGATTATTCCTTTTTTTATCATGAAGTAACCTCCTTACGCGCCTATCATACACGATAAAAAAGTTTTTGCAATTCTCAACGCGATTTATTATAATCATCATGAAAAGAAATTGAAAAGGAGTGAGACTTTTGCCTACAGGAAGAATCCTAGACTTAGCCGCTAAATCTCAGGATGTAAACGATAATGAATTGCCCGTCGCCTTGATTTACTTTGAGGAACGCGTGCCCGTGAGAGATTGGCAGGAACTCTTCTTTATTGCGGTTAAATGCCTTTATACCGAATTCCCTGATACTATTAACAGCCTTTGTTCAACTGACAAAACACGGATACTTTTCTTGCGCACTAATACTATCGGAATGATTAAACCTAAAAAGATTGCCTCTATAATTTATCTGGAAACTAATCGCACACCGCAACAGATTATCAAATCGATTAAGTTAATCTTCAGCCGCGCAAATGTAAATCGTCCTCGAATGTATATTGAAGTTCGTGAGCCAATTTATCCGGGAAATTATTTATCAAAGCCGACTATAGAAGTTGAGCGCTCAAAGAGTCTGCGTGATAAAAAACCTGTTCTGCATCTTAACCAGACGATTGAAGAAATGCTACAAACCCTCGACGCGATGGAACCTTACACGCAAAGAAAATCGCAAGTCGTTCTGCCGCACGCTACTAATTACGGAATAGCCGAGCCGCAGGTTTTCGGGAATTTGTTCTTCGTGCTTGACGGCGAACGGCATGGTCCATTTGCCAATGAGAAGAATCGTTACGTCGCGTTAATGCAGTGTCTTGCCGAACTCTATCCTTATCAAATACTTAAGGAGGCGGGCAGGCATATCAACAGCGAACATCGATTAACGCTGATGAAGGGCGCAAGTTATCTTTACTTCCGCGAGCCGGTCGAATTGCCCAATAATCTTTTCCTTGATAAAGACTTCCCCGACCGCGTATTGGTTGAGAATGAACGCTATTATTTGGCGTGTTGCGGACTCTACTTTGAAAGCGTCATGTTTGGGGCGTAAAACTGATTTCTACCGCCGCTTGCCTATGTTACATTGATAACCTATAATTATCGCTAAATAATTTAAGGGGCGGTGGTTATGAAACTATCACGCAGAAGTTTTATAAAATTAGCAGGGATTGCGGGCGCGGCAGGATTTATTGCTAACGTTGCTGGCTGTATTGATAGCCCTGCGAACGTGAAGGCAGATAAAATGCCGCCTGATGATACAGCTATCGTTTACTTTTCAAAGAACATTGATGCTGAACATCTCATTAGGCTCTATAATAAAATAAATTCCGAGATAACCGGCAAGGTTGGAATAAAAGTTCATACTGGCGAAGTAAACGCGCCTAATATCTTATCGCCTGACATGGTAAAAGAATTTCAAGCACATATTCCAAACTCAAATATTGTGGAAACCAATACCCTTTATGAGGGTACACGCTCAAATACTGAACGGCATCGGCGGACTTTACAACAGAACGGCTGGACTTTTTGCCCTGTTGATATTCTCGACGAAGACGACGATATTTATTTCCCCGTCAAAGACGGCATAAGGCTTAAGCAAATTTATATGGGCTCTCACCTTAGCAATTATGATTCGCTCATCGTGCTTACTCATTTTAAGGGTCATTCTATGGCGGGCTTTGGCGGTTCCCTTAAGAATATTGCGGTTGGTTGCGCCAGTAAACGCGGCAAGCAACAAATTCACGGCGACAATTGGGCTATAGGTAGAGTATTCTTGGAACGCCTTGCCGATAGCGGGAAAGCCGTTTGCGACCACTTCGGCAGGCAAATTGTATTTATTAACGTCCTTCAACGCCTTAGCATCGATTGCGATTGCGTAGGCAGTGGGGCACTCGCTCCGGAGTTGCCTGACTTAGGCATTCTTGCTTCCACTGATATTCTTGCCGTCGAACAAGCTTCCGTAGACATGATTTATAACTTTGAAGGCAATGAAAAAAGTTCGCTCATTGAACGTATTGAATCCCGTTCTGGTTTGTACCAACTTACTGCTATGAATCGTCTGCAAATGGGTACCCATAAATATGAACTCGTTGACATTGATTAATCCTTCGCCGCCTGTTATAATCTTTGACATTAAACTTTAGGAAGGAAGATTTTTATGCTTGATGTCGATATCTTGAAGAACGAATTTGGCATTGACGCCCGCGCTGGTCTCCAACGCTGCATGAACAATCAGAAGTTTTTTAATAAAATGCTTAACATGGCTTTAAAGAACCCCGCCTTTGATAAACTTGAAGTCGCTCTTGCCAATAATAACTTGGAAGAGTCTTTTGAGCTTTGCCATGCTCTTAAGGGCGTCGTTGGCAACCTTGCCTTGGATAAATTGTATAATCCTATTTCTGATATTACCGAATCCCTCCGCGCAAAAAAAGATTTGGATTACGTCACACTTTATAAGCCCGTTAAAACTCTGCGCGATAACTTAGTTGCTAAATTGTGACGAAATCATTATTGTTACGTTTTTGACTTGAACTGCACGATTTATTTTCCCTATGCAAAAAAGCACCTACCAACATACTTGGCAGGTGTTTTTGTTTACGGTCTGTGCAACCTTAAGTTATTATTTTTTTATCCAGCCGAACTCTTCAAAGCTTTGCCGCCAGGCAATTCGTTCGTAAAAATCTTTCATTGTGTTTTGCGCCGTGTTGAATATCGGCACGCGCTCCAAGGCGAAGAAGTTACTGCCCTTGTCGACGACGCCATATTTAATCG
>CAMNLS010000112.1 GCA_946543495.1 uncultured Selenomonadales bacterium
TAACGCCCGTCACGCCGCTTATATCTTGAGGCTCTTCGCCGTCTCTGCGCTTATAAGTTCTAACCGTCAAGGAAACTGTCGGCTCCCATCTGCGCCCGTAGCGAACTTCGACGATGCCTTGACTGGCAAAGATTGCAGTTATCTCGTAGCCTGACTTCCTCGGCATGTAAAGTGGAATGAATTTTACTGCGTGAGCGGCTTCGGCAAAGTTCGCGTAAATCATTTTTTCATCAAGCAATGTAGTCGTCTCAATATTTGGCATTATCGGCTGTGGTTGAAATTCAACGCTTGGTTGTGGCTGTGGCTGTGGTTGCGGCTCAACTTTCGGTTGCGGTTCTGGCTGAGGCTCAACTCTCGGCTGCGGCTGTGGTTCTGGCTGAGGCTCAACTCTCGGCTGCGGCTGTGGTTCTGGCTGAGGCTCAATTACAATCGTTGAATCCTCTTTGTTTTCTTTGCGTCTATCGTTCTTTTGATTCGCGCTTTCCTTGAGTTTCTGTTCGTTAGTCTTTTCCTTTTCCTTGCGTACCTGCTTAAGTTTTTTCTTACGCTCCTTTTTATCTTTATCGGTCTCTTGCGTGCGTTCAGTCGAAATCGTATCAGTCAACGCAGGATTTATTTCCCCAAGCTGTTCATCTTCTTCGGAGCGGTTTTGTTCCGCGGCTATCAATGAAAGTTCTTTATCTTCTTCTGCCGCAAAACCTATGCACGGTAATTGAATCGCCGCAAAGAGCATTAGGCATGCGATTTTTTTTCCAAAGTTCAAAGCTTCATCACCTCGCGCTGATTATAATTCATAAAAAAGTTTATCGCAATTCTTATCGCCCAACGCTTTGCAAATTTTTCTTGAATGTTCCTCCGCAACTGTGGTATTATTCGCAACGGGAGGTTGATAGATATGATTAAATACGAAGTGAAGATGACGAATATCGGCAAGGACGCGCAAGCTTATCTTTCAAGCAACAGCAGTTTCATTCTGCTTAACGAGAAGATTCGTCCGATGCTTGCGGATATGGTCATTGAACACACGGTCGGCGAGTTGGTATCGGATATTGTCGAGGGCGACAAGCTCAAAGTCGGCAAGAGTGAATTTGATGTCGTGAAGGTCGGCTCCGCTGTCAATCAGAACCTGCGCGAGGAAGGTCACTGCACCATCGTCGTCAACGCCGAGGCAACAATGCCCGGTCAAATCGCGGTTAAAGGTGTTCGCCCGCCGCGTCTTCGTTTCGGCAACGTGATTCAATTCTACACCGAGGAATAATTCTTTACCTTAGCAAATAAAAAGCTTTCTTCGTCCTCGTAGGGAGCTAAAGATTTAGACAGAAAGATAAAACACCTTCCGTAGTTGGGAGGTGTCTTTTTATAAACGAGCCTAAACCGTTATAACACGTCAGCAAAGTGCGGACGCAACTTTTTAAAGCACCACGCCCCAATAAACATTGTTACCAACGTGAACGCCCAAAAGTACGCCGTTAAATAAAAATGCTCCCAAAACCACTCATGATAGATGAAACTTTGCCGATAACCTTCAACGACGTAATAAGCGGGGTTGAGCTTTAAAATAAATTGAAACTGTTCGGGAATCATCTTTAAATTCCAAAAAATCGGCGTGCCCCAAAAGCCAAATTGCAAAATCATCGCGACTAACTGCCGAACGTCCCTAAAAAAGACCGTCAATGAACTCGTCAGCCAACTCAAGCCCAATGTCAGGCAAATCATCGCGAAGACGTAATAAATTATCTGCAACGTGTAAATCGTGGGCAAATGACCATAAATCGCGAACATGGAGAACAATACGACGACAAAAAAAATATGCACGACCAGCGCGGAAATAATTTTTACAATCGGCAACAGCTCCACGCGGAAAACAATCTTCTTGACGAGAAATGAGCTTTCAATAACCGAATTCGCCGCGCTTTGAATGCTTTCGCTTAGAAAAAACCACGGAAACATTCCGCACACGAGCCACAGGATAAACGGGAAATTATTGACGGGCACGGACTTAAAACCAACTTGGAAGACGAACCAGAAGATTAAAACTGTCACGGCAGGTTGAATGAACGCCCAAAGAATTCCTAAATACGAGCCTAAGTATCGTTCTTTGAAGTCGCGCTTAGTCAGCTGCCAAAGGAGCTTGCGATTGGTAAAAATGTCGCGAATCAACACGAGCGGATAAAAATTTTTCATAGTCCTCACTTTATACAGACGAAGCCGGCAAAAGATTCGACGTTCGAGACTTCTGCGCGGCTATATTTATTGTTTAAAAGATTTTTCAAGGTCGTAAGCGTTTCATGCGGCGGATAAAAAAAACCTTGACGGTCGCAGAACTCTTTAACAAATAAATCCGTGCGGCTATTCTCGCCCTTAACGTACATGCAACCGCAAAAAGTTCCGCCGCGTTTCAAAACTCGATAAGTTTCATTCCAAGCCGCAATTTTATCGAGGAAGGCGTGGAAACCGTTGACTGATAAGATTAGGTCGAAGAAATTATCCTCGAACGGCAAATTAGCAACGTCGCCTTGCAAAAAATTCACGCCGCGCAGATTCATTTTATAAGCTCGCTCCTTTGCCGCCTCTAACATGTTTTCCGAGTAGTCAAGGCAGAAAATTTCCGCGTCGACGAGCTTTTTATACATTGGCAAAGATAAGACGCCCGTCCCGACCGGTACTTCAAGCAGTCGCCCGCTAAAATTCTTCGGAATGCCCATGAACGCTTGCTTTAAAAACTTTTGATAGGCTTCGTCGTCGAGTCCCCAAAAAAATTTCAGTGCAAGCCGCGCAGGTAAGTCAGCATTCGTCATCATGCGGTCAAAAAACGTCGATAAGTGCCCGACCAGCTGATACGCATTCATAATGGCGGAACCGTCGTTAAAAGCGCGTGACATGTCCCTTTTATCTTCCAATCGCCCGCGTTCGCCGTGATAAAGTACGAATCACCTTTGCGATAAGAAAATTCTTCATCTCCACAAGAAATTTTACCTTCGCCGTCGATAATCACAATGCTTAAAAAAGTTTTCTCGTCGACAGTGCCGCGAGCCTCCGATAAAAATTTTCCGTCGAGAATGAGCTTATCAACTACAAAATAATCACAAGCGGCGAGGTGTTGATAATTTTCCCCGCGAACGTCGATTGGATTAAAATTCGTCACGTCAAGGGCTTGGCTAATATGCAACGGACGATTTCTGCCATAATCGTAAATGCGATAGGTGATATTTGAGTTAGTTTGAATTTCGACAGTCAATATCTCCTTGCCGATAGCGTGAACCGTGCCAGGCGGAATAAAAATTACGTCGCCTCTCTTCGCGTGCACTTCGTTAAGAACTTCGGCGAGCGAATTGTCTTTAATGCGTGTAATGAACTCGTCGCGGGAAATTTTTTTATTAAAGCCGCACCAAAGCACGGAATCTTCTTCAGCGTCGAGGATATACCACATTTCCATTTTGCCGAGCTGCCCTTCATGAATCAAAGCGTAATCGTCGGGCGGATGCACTTGCACGGAAAGATTTGCCTTAGCGTCGATGAACTTTATAAGAATCGGGAAGTCGCGAAGGTTTTGGCAATTCGCGCCCAAAATTTTTGCACTGTGTTGTTTTATGTAATCGGCGAGAGTTTCACCGCTCTCAAGCGTCGACGCTCCGTCGGGGTGGCAAGATAGAATCCACGCTTCCGCCAAAATTTTTTTATCGTATTCAACGCCAAATTCTTCAGCGAGCCGTCGCCCGCCCCAAGGATAATCTTTGCAAGCGGGCTTCAGTTTCAATATCGCCATAAAAATTTATCACCTCCAATAAAATAACTTCGTGCACTATAGCACAAAAAAAACCGCTTTACAACAAGCGTGACGCTTGACACAGCGGTTGCGCAACTTTTGAAAAGTTGACAAACAGCGGTCGCGGTTTAGTCTTAGATAAAGTTAAGCTGATAACCGCGTTCGTACGAAATGCATGCGCATTTCTAATCCGAATAAAAAATTTAGAAACGTTTTCTTCGCAATGCCTTTGGCTTATCCAATATTTCGCTGAGCACGAATGCATTCATGACATTTGACGGCGTTAAGTTCAAATCAAGTTCGTTAGTCTCCTCCGTTTGCTGAATTTCCTTTGTAGAAATTTTTTTCTGGCGCGGCGGCTGTCTTAGCGTTTGAATTTCCGCTTGATTCGGGCTTTCGATAAAAATCGGTATTTCTTCGCCCGGAGCATTGGCGATTGTCGGTATATCGAAGTCCGGAGCATTTTCGGGCGGCGGGAGCCTTCTTTTTTTGCGTTTGGCTAAGTTGTCAATGACCGTTATCGCCAACCAGATTAGAAATATCGTTGCAAGTTCCATTGAATCACCCCGCTAAAATTTTTTTCGTCGATGTGTTCGCTAACGTGACACTGCCTAGAAGGCTAGTATTGTCGATGCCGTCCGTCAAGATTACATCAGCGTAAGCAGAGAACGTATTCATAAGCGAATCAAGCTCGCCGCTTGAGGCTTTATTATCCATGAACAAAGCATCTTCAAAAATGGGGTCGCTGTTCAAGTACACGACTTCGGAGTTGTCAGGCAAGACAAAAGTTATAGCCTTGTCCTTGCCGTTCTGAACCTTGATTGAACCGGAGCCGACCTTAAAGGTAACGTTCTTGCCGCTCTTCGTGACTTTGCTGATTGAGCCGCTCGCCAAATAAATTTTATCTTCGCCCGTCGTGTAGTCAACGATAACATCGTTGCCGCTCGTATAAACAAACGCATCTGCGCCTTTGCCGCCCATTAATGAATCGTTGCCCGTGCCGCCTCTTAACGTGTCGTTGCCGTCGTCGCCGTAGAGTTTATCCTTACCTGCGCCGCCCATTAATGAATCGTTGCCCGTGCCGCCTCTTAACGTGTCGTTGCCGTCG
>CAMNLS010000113.1 GCA_946543495.1 uncultured Selenomonadales bacterium
TAAGCATGGCATGGGGCGCGTTTCTTGGTCCGTTTATCGGCGCAGGCATGAGACCCGTCGGCGGCTGGCTTGCAGATAAATTCGACAGCGGCTCGAAAGTTACATTCTATTCTCTCCTTCTGATGTTGGCATCGATTATCGTCGTATTGCTCGGACTTCAATCTCATAGTTTCGTTATGTTCTTCGTGGCATTCCTCATGCTGTTCTTGACTACAGGTTTCGTCAACGGTGCTTCCTTCAGAATGATTCCTTACATTTTCAACAATCCGTTTCATTCGTCGCTGGTAACCGGTTTCACGGCGGCTATTGCAGCTTACGGAGCATTTCTCATTCCTAAAATCTTCGGCTGGGCTTACTCGAATTACAATCTTGTTACGCCCGCTTTCTACGTGCTCATCGCCTTTACGGTTATCACGATTGGTATAACTTGGTTCTTCTACGCTCGCGCTAATTCGGGCATCAAGTGCTAATAATCTTTTCAACCGGTCGACTTTCAACAGTCGGCTATTTTTTTTGGGGGGCGGTACTTTGAATGAACTAAATCACTTCGACGCGGCGGGCAATGCTATCATGGTTGACGTTGGCAATAAACCTTTGACTGAACGAATTGCCGTAGCTAGCGGAAAAATTTTTGTCGGTGCTGAAGTCTTTACGGCAATCAAGTCGGGCGTTGTCGGCAAGGGCGATGTGCTTGGCGTAGCTCGCATTGCGGGCATTATGGCGGCGAAAAAAACTTCCGACGTTATCCCGTTGTGTCATCCGTTGCCGTTGAGTCATTGCAGTCTTGAATTTGAGTTGTTGCCCGATGAATTTGCCGTCAAAGCCACCGCGACAGTTAAAACCACTTGGGCGACGGGCGTCGAAATGGAAGCCTTGCACGCCGTCAGTATCTCGTTGCTTACGATTTACGACATGTGCAAAGCCATCAATAAATCTATGAAGCTCGGCGAAATTCATCTGGAACGAAAGTGCGGAGGCAAGAGCGGCGAATTTATTTCAGAGCATTAAAGTTAATATACTGCGGCGGTTTTGCTCGAAGATTTTGTAATTCTTTGCTGCTTGTCATATCAAACTTACTGGCGGACAACAATTTTTGCGTCGACGCGATTGTATCAGCCGCTTAAAAATATTTTTCAAGCATACACGTCGAGCAGATTTGCAACAGCATAGAACAACACCAATTAAAAAAAGTTTTTATTCTTCGGGAAAAGGCGGAGTAAAATGTCTGCAAACTCTTCGATGTAATTTTTGAGTGTATCGGCTCGCCAAAAGGCATAATACCTTCTGTAAAGTTGTTTACCCTCTCGCATGAGCGGAAGATATTTCACGTTTGGAGAATCAGGCGGGCTTGTAAAATCAATCGGGAAATAACCTTTGTTCGCGGCAACGAGAAGATGCGCCGCTTCCAAAGTCTCCACAAAAATAAATTCGCTCTTTACGCCGTAATACTCCTTGAAAAAAGTTTCCTCGATGAACTGTTGACTTGGCGGCGCAACTAAAATTATCGGCGTGTTCTTCAAGTCGTCCATAGTCAAAGATTCAAGTTGAGTTAGCGGATTACTTTCGGGAAGTTCGGCATATAAATATCCTCGCGTCAGAAAAAAATTTACGTACTGTTCGGAAGGCTCACGCCGCAAATCGCTGATGACCATATCAGCCTTGTCCGCCCGCAAATAATCGTAAAGCTCTTCATGCGTGCCGTTCAAAAGGTTTATTGAGATTTCAGGGCGTTTAAGTTGGAATTCCTGCAAGGCGCGTTGAAGTTCTTGCCCGTGATAGTGTCGAAGGTAACCGATTGAAAGTTCTTGCTCGACGCCGTTTGAAAATTTTATGGTCTCAGCGCAGAGCCTGTCGAAGTCGCTGATTATAACCAAACTTTTCTTGTAAAAGAATTCTCCGGCGGGCGTCAGTGAAATTTTTCTGCGCTCCCTGTTAAGCAGTTTTACGCCCAATTCCTTTTCCAACGCTTGTATCTGCTGAGAGATTGCCGATTGCGAAATGAAACAGTCGTCCGCCGCCTTCGTAAAGCTTTGGCAACGCACGACCGCTTGAAAATATTTTATCTGCTTTATCAAACTTCTTTACCTCATTTAGTCGGGGAGCCGCCGAAAATTTCAAAGTTCATCGTGTCGAGTTTAGCATCAATGTCCGCGACTTCATCGGACGACAAAAAGATTTCTCCAGCTCCAAAGTTTTCTTTAAGGCGCGAAAGTTTTCGGCTACCTGGTATCGGAACTATGTAAGGCTTCTTACACATCATCCACGCTAGCGAAATTTGTGCGGGCGTGGAATTTTTTTCTGCGGCGAGCTTTTCAAGCAACGTCAGCAAGTCTTGAGCCTTTTGAATTCCGCTTGCAGTGAATTGCGGCATCATGTTCCGATAGTCGCCCGCTTCCTTGAAAGTTTCTGCCTTTGTGTATGCTCCGCTTAAAAGTCCGTTGGCAAGCGGCGAGAACGCAACGAAAGTTATGCCGAGTTCTTCAAGCACGGGGAAAAGTTTTTCATGCCAACGCGCCATGAGTGAATAACGATTTTGAATCGCCGTGACGGGACAAACTTTGTGAGCGCGGCGCAAATAATCTTCGTTCGCCTCCGAAATGCCCCACGCAAGGATTTTACCCGCCTTAATCAAATCGTTCATGACTTCGGCGACAGTCTCCGGCTCAACTTTCGTGTCAATCCTGTGTTGATAGTAAAGGTCAATCGTCTCAACGCCGAGCCGCTTTAAACTGCCGTCAACAGACTTGCGAATTGTATCAGGCGAACTGTCGAGCCTCAACGAACGGTCGGGATTGTGTGCGACGCCGAATTTTGTCGCGATAACAACTTTATCACGGACATCTTTCAACGCCTCGCCGACAAGTTCTTCATTGTTGGAAGTCGAGCCGTCGACATTTTCGCCCGTGTAACATTCCGCCGTATCAAAAAAATTGTAGCCGAGTTCATAAGCCGCACGGATTGTCTTAATCGCCTCAGATTTTTCAATCGCCGCGCCGTATGCGTGACTAAATCCCATGCAACCCAGCCCGACCGGATTAACAAACAAATTCGTCGCTCCGAGTCTCCTTTTATCCATAGCTGCACCGCCTCATCAGAATTTGCCTTTAACCCAGCGTTCAACCTGCGCTGAAGATTGAGCCGCCTCCGCGCCGTGAATCGCAAGCCCGTCCATAACTTCAGCCTTCGGGCAAATTTTCTTTATGTAATTAACACTGCTGCCCAAGCCGCTACCTTCATGCGTGGCGAAAGGGAAAATTTTCTTGCCGCTGAAGTCGTAACGTTCAAGAAAAGTTGAAACTGCCATTGGCGGCACAGACCACCATATCGGATAACCAAGAAAAATTTTGTCGTAGTCATCAAGGCTTGCAAGGTAGCTTTTCAATTCGGGACGCGCCTTTTGCTGAATCTCAACTTTAGCGACGTTGGTGCACTCTGTGTAGTCGACGGGATAATCCTTCACAGTGTCGATTTCAAACAGTTCACCGCCCGTGAGTCGTTGAATCATCTCCGCGACGACTTCGGTATTGCCCTTTGCCAGATTTTTTATCGCGCCGTTGACGTAGTTTTGTCCCTTGCGCGAATAGTACGCGATTAAAATTTTTGCCATTGTATCAGCACCTCACTCGATGATTTTAATAACCCGCGCAGGATTGCCAACCGCAACCGCGTTATCGGGAATATCTTTTGTGACGACGGAGCCTGTGCCGACAATCGCATTTTCGCCAATCGTCACGCCGGGCAAAATGCTAACTCGTGCGCCTATCCAAGCGTTGCGTTTGATTAGGATTTCTTTAGTCATGATGACGCGAATATTTTTCGGCTCGTGATTGACTGTAAGGAGCGCGACTTCGGGTCCAAGCATAACGCCATCTTCAATCGTGATTGTGCCGACCGACATAACCGTTAGTCCGTGATTAGCGAAAACATTCTTGCCAAGAAACATTCTGCAAGCCGCGTCAATTTGGAAAGGCGGAGTCAAAAAATTTGTCGCGTCGAAGTTCCCGTTAAATAACTCGCGTTCAAGCTCCCAAATCTTTTGTTGCTCGTCGGGGTCAGTCGAATTTATTTTCCAGCAAAGGTGTCGACAACGTTTGAATTCGCCATGAGCTTCGCGTACATAATCTTCATCGTCAAGCACATGGCAACGTTGCCCGCCGCGCAGTTTTTCAAAAACATTCATTTGTCCAACCCCTTTTCTTTAAGCCAAGCAAGTGCCAGTTTCATAATTTCTTCGTTATTTCGCTCTTGCATAAGAAAATGTGAATTTCCAGTTATTCCGATTTTCGGCAAATGTACAAGTGTTGCATCGCCGCCATGTCTGTTGATTGCCGCGACGAACTGTTCAGCCATAGCGTATTCCGTGCCCCATTTGTCCTCGCCAACGTTTTCCGAACCAATTTTGATGTAGTCGCCGTAATAGAGGACGATAGGTATCTTAGTGAGCTTTAGAAAATCATTCATCGGAACGCCCATAGCAGAAGCGGACAGTGCCTTGAAACGTGCGTCAGTAATTTTAGGCATTTCCGTTTCTGGGAAAACAAATGGAGTGCCGCCCGGCTCGTAGGAAATAATCGCTCTAACCTTATCCGTGCGAATAACTGTGCGCCAGCCGATTGTGCCGCCCATGCTGTGCGTAATTAAAATCGCGCCGTCTTTTTGCTGATTCACCAACTCGGCAAGAACGTCAGCATTCAAATCATTATCCAAGGGACCGGAGCCAATCGTCCAACTCTGCTGAAAAGCTTGATAATTTTTTTCGCCTTTGGGGAATTGCGCGTTGGGAACGGGATTGCCCGCCGCGTCGTAGTGCCCGATACGCGACAGCA
>CAMNLS010000114.1 GCA_946543495.1 uncultured Selenomonadales bacterium
TTGGAATTATCACGTCGTCGACTTGTTATCAATACGTCAAGGAAGTTTTCGGCGAGGGCGCAAGCGTCCTCAAGCTCGGCATGATTAATCCGTTGCCCGTTGAGCTAATAAAGAACTTCGCGGCTCGTGTCAAAAGATTAGTCGTCGTCGAAGAGCTTGACCCGATAATTGAAACGCATGTAAAGTCATTGGGCTTGAAGGTCGAAGGCTCGGAGCTGTTGCCGCGTATCGACGAATTCAGCCAAAATTTAATCGCGCAAGCCTTCGGCAAGGAGACTTCAGCGGGCGTGGCATTAGACGACGCGATACCGGCAAGACCGCCAGTCATGTGCGCGGGCTGTCCTCATCGCGGCTTGTTCTACTCCCTAAAAAAACGCAAGTGCACTGTCTTAGGCGATATTGGCTGTTATACTCTTGGAGCTGTGCCGCCGCTTAGCACGATTGAATTAACGCTTTGCATGGGCGCGAGTATCGGGGCGACGCACGGCTTTAATAAAATGCTCGGCAAGGCGTCGGAGGGCAAAACGGTTGCGGTTATCGGCGACTCGACCTTTATGCATTCGGGCATGACGGGCTTGGCGAACGTCTCTTACAATCAATCGAACTCGACGGTTATTATCTTAGACAACTCGATAACGGGCATGACAGGTCACCAGCAGAATCCGTTGACGGGCTTAAATATCAAAGGCGACCCCGCGGGCAAGATTGACCTTGAGGCATTGTGCAGGGCAATGGGGATTAATCGCGTGCGCGTCGTCGACCCGTACAACCTAAAAGAGTGCGACACGGCGATTAAGGAAGAACTAGCCGCCGCCGAGCCGAGCGTTATCATCAGCCGCAGACCGTGCGCCCTGCTTAAGACCGTCAAGCACAAGCCGCCGCTCAAAGTCGACGCGGGTAAGTGCATTGGTTGCAAGTCGTGCATGAAGATTGGTTGCCCGGCAATCAGCATGAAGGACGGAAAAGCCGTTGTCGACCAAACCCAATGCGTCGGCTGTGAGGTTTGCAGTCAGCTTTGTCCAAAGGGGGCTTTCAGTCGTGACTAAGAATATAATCATCGTGGGCGTTGGCGGGCAAGGTTCGTTGCTTGCCAGTAAAATCCTTGGGCATTTGCTGTTGAACGAGGGCTTCGACGTTAAAGTTTCGGAAGTGCACGGCATGAGCCAACGCGGCGGCTCCGTGATAACTTACGTCCGGTTCGGCGATAAGGTTTATTCGCCCGTCGTCGACAAAGGGCAAGCGGACTTTATCGTATCGTTCGAGATATTGGAAACGGCTCGTTGGCTGTCATACCTTAAAGCGGGCGGGCAAATCGTCACGAACACGCAACAGATTGACCCAATGCCAGTCATCACGGGCGCGGCGCAGTATCCTCAACAGCTCGTGGAAAAGATTAAGGCACAGGGAATCAAAATCGACGCAATGGACTGCTTGACGTTAGCAAGACAGGCGGGCAGTCAAAAGGCGGTTAATATCGTGTTGCTTGGTCGGCTTAGTCATTACTTTGACATATCGGAGGAGGCGTGGCAAAATTCCTTAAAGGCGAACGTGCCGCCGAAGTTCCTTGATATAAATCAGCGGGCGTTCGCGCTCGGCAAAAGTTTTACAGGTTGATTCTTGCCAAAAGCTTAAACGTGCTTTATAATTGCGCCGTCAGACATAAAGAACCGTCCACATAATCTGATCGGAATAACGCAAAAAAAATCCCTCGGCAGGTTGTGCCAAACCTTTCGGGGGATTGCGTCACTTAAGACACAGTTCTGGCTCAGTCATCATCTTTGAAGAACTTTTTGAGCTATAGAGGGTTGAACGGAATATCTGTGTTCTATAGCTTGCCTACGTTGTTGGCAAGTTAAGTTTGTTTGAAGTGAGGTAGTATTAATGGGAAAGTATTTTCAGGAGGAAATTGAATGTGCGCCGGTCGAAAAGATAAAGGCGTTGCAAGATGAACTGTTGCCTAAGCAGGTTCGTTACGTGTGGGATAACGTCCTCTACTATCGCAAGAAGATGGAAGCTCACGGCGTCACGCCCGACGACATCAAATCGACGGCTGACCTTTATAAGCTCCCGTTCATGTCGAAGGCTGATTTGCGCGACGCGTATCCTTATGGCTTGCTTGCAGTTCCGCTTAGTGATTGTGTGCGTATTCAATCGACATCGGGCACGACCGGCAAGCGCGTTGTTGCCTTCTACACGCAGGGAGATATTGACCTTTGGGAAGACTGCACGGCGCGAGCAATCGTGGCGGCGGGCGGCACTAAAGATGACGTTTGCCAAGTGTCTTACGGTTACGGACTGTTCACGGGCGGTCCTGGTCTCGACGGCGGCTCTCACAAGGTCGGCTGTTTGACTATTCCGACCAGCTCAGGCAATACCGAGCGGCAGATTATGTTTATCCTAGACTTGAGCGCGACTATTCTTTGTTGCACGCCGAGTTACGCGGCTTATATTGGCGAGACATTCAAGGAAAAAGGTTACAAACCCGAAGACATTCCGCTTAAAGCTGGTATCTTCGGCGCGGAGGCTTGGTCGGAGGAAATGCGCCGCGACATCGAAAAGACGTTGGGCATTAAGGCTTATGACATTTACGGCTTGACGGAGATTAGCGGGCCGGGCGTCGCGTTTGAGTGCTCCGAACAGAACGGCATGCACATCAACGAAGACCACTTCCTTGCCGAGATTATCGACCCCAAAACGGGCGAAGTCCTCCCCGAAGGCACGCAAGGCGAACTGGTCTTTACGTCTCTTGATAAGAAAGCTTTCCCGTTGATTCGTTATCGCACCCGCGACATTTGCACGCTTACCCGTGAGAAATGTTCCTGCGGCAGGACGCATATCCGCATGAGCAAGCCTAAAGGGCGTTCAGATGACATGCTCAAGATTCGCGGCGTCAATGTCTTCCCAAGCCAGATTGAAACCGTGTTGATGAATAACGGCTACGCGGCGAATTATCAAATCCTTGTCGGACGCGTCAATAATACTGATACCTTTGAAGTCAAAGTCGAAATGACGCCCGATATGTTTACCGATAACATTGGCGAAATCCAAGCTCGCCGCAAAGTTTTGGAAGACGGCTTGCGCTCCATGCTCGGCATTAAGGCAAAAGTCACGCTCGTCGCGCCGAAGTCAATCACGCGCTCTGAGGGCAAGGCAGTCCGCGTCATCGATACGCGCAAGATTTAAAGGAGGCGTTAAGTTATGAGCGTCAATCAAGTTTCGGTTTTCCTTGAGAATAAGCCCGGCACGTTGAAGAAGCTTACCAAAGTTCTCGCGGCGCACAAGATTAATATTCGTGCATTGAGCCTCGCCGAGACCAGCGAATTTGGTATCGTGCGCATGTTGGTTAATGACGTATTCGAGGCGACCAACGTCCTCAAGGAAAATAATTTCGTAGCGTCTCTTGCGCCCGTGCTCGCCTATGCCATTGCTGACGAGGCGGGCGACCTTGATAATCTTTTAGAAAAGTTCAGCGCGGCTGATATTAATATCGAGTACATGTACGCTTTCGCGGGTAAGGAACGCGCTTACATGATTTTCCGCGTGAACGACACCAAGGAGGCAGAAGCTCTTCTTAAGAGTAAGGGCTTGAAGTCGCTGACTCAAGAGGAGATTGCGGCGGTCTAAAATTTTTAATCGAACACCAGCCGAGAGCGTCAAAGGCTCTCGGCTTATTTTATCGGAGGTGACGCTTTGGACAGATATAGACTTACCCTTGACGACCCGAAAAGTTTCTTCAGCCTCTTTGACGAGGCGAATTTAAACTTCAACGCCTGTACCTTGAAAGACATCATCATTACGCCTGCGACAAATTTTTGGCAGATAATCTTGATAACGGCTAAAGACTTCGACAAGCAGACTTTGCGCACTGCCGAAGAGTTCTTGCGCAATCGTTACGGTGTCGAAGTCGAGATTGATAACGAAGTCTCTGCTGGCGACGAAATCATCACTGTTGAAAAAAAATCTGCGCGGAAGGCAACGAGCAATGGTAATTCGAACGGCTCAAAGAAAAAACTTCCCGACACCCTCACGAAGATTAGTAGCATTAACGAAGAGAGCGGACAAGTTATAATCATTGGCGAGGTTGGCGCGGACGAGATGAACGGCGTTAAGCTCCGCGAGTTCAAGAACGGCACGGCTTGCGTTTCCTTCTGCGTGACTGATGACACCGACGGCATTTGCTGTAAAAAATTTTTCAAGGGCGATAAGAAATCAGAGGCTCAACCCTTCGCCGACTCAATCAAGGCGGGCAGTCACGTCAAGATTTCCGCGACCGCTAAATACGACGACTACGCAAAGGAGACCGTCCTATTTATCAACGCGTTGGAGACCTTTGAAAGCGTTTCCACTCGCGAAGACACCGCCGAAGTCAAGCGCGTTGAACTGCACGTTCATACAACGATGAGCGCAATGGATGCCGTCATTCCCGTCGAAAAGTTGATTAAGACTGCTGCCGATTGGAATTGGAGTGCCGTAGCCATTACCGACCACGGAGTTATTCAAGCCTTCCCAAACGCCGCAATCACTGCCGAGAAGCTTGCTAAGCAGGGTAAGCCGATTAAGATTATCTACGGCATGGAAGGCTATCTTATTGGCGACGACCCTAAGCAGAAATTTGCTAATCACGTCATCATTCTTGCAAAGAACAAAGTCGGGCTTGCCAACCTCTACAAGCTCATTTCAATCAGCCAGATTAAGTTCATGCATTATCGTCCGCGCATTCCGAAAAGGTTACTCAGTGACCTGCGCGAAGGTTTGATAATCGGTTCGGCGTGCGAGGCGGGCGAATTGATTC
>CAMNLS010000115.1 GCA_946543495.1 uncultured Selenomonadales bacterium
GAGCAGGCGAAAACGTTTCAATCAACGGCGGCAAAGGCAACGACCTAATTTACAATTACGGTTTCAACACGACAATCATGGGTGGCAAAGGCGATGATACCGTTTACAACTCTGAAGCGGGCATGGTTTACGTTTACAAGCCGGGCGACGGCAACGATTATATCAGCGGCTTCGGAATTTTGGAGACGTTGGTTGTTGACGGCGCAAAGTTCACCACAGTTAAGAGCGGAAACGATGTTCATGTTAAAGTCGGCAAGAACACAATCACTCTCTCAGGAGCCGCTGGACTTCCCAACGTCAACATTGCCTCTTCGACTAAAGGCATTGTTCCCGTCAATGTCGTTGAAAACAATACGGAGAATAAAACGATTAAAGGCAAGTCGTCTTCAAACTGGATAAGGAACTACGCCAGCAATGTCACGATTCAAGGCGGCAAAAATACTGATGACATTTACAACAGCGGCTCCAACGTTGTGATTAAAGGCGGCGGAGGCTACGACCAAATTCGCAGTTATGGCTCGAACAGCTCGATACTCGGTGGCTCGAAAGCGGATTTGATTTATTCTTACGGCTCGGATAACACAGTTAATGCGGGCAAAGGCAACGATACAATTTATACGAGCGAAAAAGTTCAGCTTGTCTACGCAAAGGGCAATGGCAACGACATTATTTATACCAACAATGGACTAAGCGGCGGAGATTTAACGGTTAAATTGACAAGCGGCACACTCGGCGTAACTTCCATAAGCGACGCGGGCGATATTGTCCTTAACGTCGGCACAGGCAGTCTCACATTTAAAGATGCTCAAGCCGATAAGATAAGCGTCACGGATTCTAAGGGCAAAACGACCGTAGTCAATGCAGGCAGAACGGAATTCACCAACACGAAGAACAGCAAGACAATCAGTAAGACCAAAGGTAGCTGGTACATTGACAACAGCGGCAACAAAGTCAAGATAACGACTGGCGCGGGAACGGACGGCATTCGTAACAACGGCTCGAACGTGACAATCAACTCTGATGCAGGCGATGATGAAATTTTTAACAACGGAGCCTCAAAGGTTTCAATTAGTGCAGGTAACGGCAACGATGACATTCACAACGACGGTGCAAAAAAGGTTTCAATCAACGGTGGCGCAGGTGCCGATACCATTTCCAATAGTGGTTACTATAGTTGGAACGAAGAGACGCAGGAGGGTAAAAGTTTTATCCCTGACAATGTAAAAATCAATGCGGGCGACGGCAACGATTATATTTCCAACGAGGGCGGTAGTAATGTGCAAATTTTAGCCGGCAAAGGTAACGACTACATTTATAACCATGATTCAGGTGCATGGAATCCTGGGACGCAAGATTATGAAGTATTCAAGGCTGAAAATGTATCAATCAACGCGGGCGACGGCAACGATTACATTTACAACAACGGCTCAAAGGTTTCAATCAACGCTGGCTCAGGTAATGATACTGTATGGAATTATGGCGACAATGTCAGTGTTTTTGGCGGCAAGGGCGCAGATATTCTTCATGGCGGTTCAGGCAAAAGTACGCTTTGGGGCGGTGCTGGCAATGATTCGCTCTATGGAGGTTCGGGCGAAGATGTATTCATCTACAAGCCCGGCGAAGGTACGGATAAAATCTTTAACTACGCAAACGACGACATGCTCCAAATTGTTGACAGCACGTTCAGTAAGTCAAAGTTCAGCGGCGGTATTCTCACGCTTACGATAAATGGCGGCGGCTCTGTCGTCTTCGAGAACGTCAGCGCAAGTGACACCTTCAAAATCAACAGCAGTACTTATTCAATCAGCGGAACTAAGCTCAAGAAACAATAACATATGCACGGAGATTAATTAAAAGTCATCAGTGACTAAGCGCGTTCGCTGTTTGACAACTTTTTAAAAGTTGCCCGTCGATATGGCGGGCTTTTTTATTGAGATTTTAATTTCCGTTTGATATATTAATAAAAAACGGGAGGAGGAGCCGTCATGTTTAGAAAAATTATCGCGGCGATAAGTGCACTTGCGATTATCTGTTCGCTGAATCTTTGCGAGGCAAAAAAGATTGTCGCGGTCATGCCGTTGGAAAATGTTTCAGGATATAATGAAGAAATGGTCGCCGAGATTATGACGGAGCAATTAATCGTAGCAATTCATTCAAGTGGACTTTATACCGTCGTCGAACGGGCGCAGATGGGAACAATCCTAAGGGAGCAGGGCTTTCAAAATATCGCCGTCGATCCAAGTCAAGCAGTAGAGTTGGGCAAGCTGAGCGGCGCGGATTATTCTATGATCGGCAAAGTTACAATGGCAGTTGCTGAAGTCAACCCAACCTTGACTGCGGTGGCGGGTCTGGGTGCTCTCTTGAAATTGGAAGGACTAAGCGAGACGGTCGCAGATTACGTTCACAAGGTCAAAGGCAAGATTGCTTTAGAATTCCGCTTGGTAGATAACACGACGGGCGAAATTGTCATGGCTAAGACGGTCGAGGGTAGCAAGAGCGGTTCCACGCCAAATGCCGCCTTCAATAACGCCTGCAAGGTCGCGGCGGATAATTTTCTTAGAGAACTCAACAGCATTAATCCTTTCCGTGCACGCATAGCCGGCATATCAGGCGCAGACATTTACATTGATAAAGGAGCGGCGGCGGGTCTTCGCGTCGGAGATATTCTAATCGTCGCCCGCGAGAGTGAGCCTATCGTCGTGAATGGAAATATCGTTGCTATGAAACAAGTAGAGCTTGGCAAGATTAAAGTAATCGAAGTCAATCCGGATTATGCGGTTTGCCGTGCGGAAAGTGATTCAAGCGTCCTTCGTCAAGGCGACGTGGTTAAAAGGAGTTGAGGTCATGAAAAAGTTTGCGCTTATGATTCTTGCCTTGCTGATAGTTTTGAGTTCGACGGCATTGGCTAAGAATGTAACAGTAACGGGCAAAGGCATGACGCCTAACGAGGCGGAGAACGATGCATTGCGGGCGGCGGTGGAAAATACTGTTGGCGTGCTCGTCGATTCGGAAACGCTCGTGCAAAACAGCATGTTGATTAGCGACCAAATTTATACACAATCGCGCGGCTTCGTCAATGAATACACCGTCCTTAGTCGCGAACAGTTCGGCGAGATTTGGCACGTGACGATAAATGCCACAGTCGACGACCAACCAAATTCAAAGCTCATGAACGAATTGACGAGGCTCGGCATTATCAACGTTCAGCTTCGCAATCCGAAAATAGCCGTCTACGTTCCCGAACAGCATTTAAATTACAACGTCGGCGGCGCGGGCGGCGAAACGGCTATCGTTAAGACGCTGTTAAACGCGGGCTTTAATTTTGTTACGGAAGTCGGCACGGGTTTAAGCTATCAAAGCCCAATGTCAATGAACGTCGCGCAGATGAAAGCGGCGGCAGAAAAGTTCGGCGTTGACATTATGATTGTCGGCGAGAGCTTTAGCGAGGGCGTCGGCGATATGGGAAATTATTTGCCGGGCAATCAAAGGACGAATATGCAAGCTTGCCGCGCCCGTGTCGAAGCTAAGATGTTTATAGTAAAGACGGGGCAGGTTATCGCGGCGGACGGCAAATACGGTTCAGCCTATGACAATTCGCAAGCCATTGCCGCGAAGAAGGCGTTAAGTTCGGCGGGCGAGCAGATGGGCAATTACTTCGTCGAACAGATAACTGGCATGTACACCAGCCGTCAAGGTGTCGAGGTCGTTGTTTATGGCGCGGACTTCTCAAAGATTAATCTGGTTCAAAGTGCGCTTGGAAGAGTCAGCCGCGTTAAGAATTTCAATCTTTCGAGCTACGATAACGGGCGCGCAGTCTTTACCGTCATGTATGGCGGCTCTCCGCAAACGCTTTTCAACGAGCTGAGGGCTCAAACTCCCACCGATTTAACATTGCAGTCGCTTACCTATAACACGCTGACGATTTACGTGCAGTAAAAATTTTTTTCATTAAAAATACATTTTCCCTTATGGACAAATCAAAAACAATCGATTAAAATAATGACGGGCTTTCATTAATATTTCATAGGGGGAATGTTTCATGAAGAATAAAATAATAGTTAGTAAGCTAAATGAGAAGCTCCACTTTTACTTAATCTCAAATGGCAAGCGGCATTACTTATTTACTCAAGACTTTTCAAAGGGCGTCTATCAATTCTTTAAAAGCGGACGTTCTGAATCGGAACTGCACAAGTATAACCTATGGCGAAAGAATCCCCGCCTAGATAAGACTATTGAAAAACTGCCGCTTTATATGCGCTACGTGTTGAAAGAAGATAATGCTGCGTGAAAATAATCAAAGGAAAAAAATTATCTCCCGCCTAAAAGAAGACGGGAGATTTTATTTTGCTTTCAGAAACTTACCAGGGCTGAGGAGTCATCGGAGTGACGACGCCGAATTTATAGCCCCAGTCGCGCAAAAGGTGAATCAGTTGAGGAAGAGCCTTAACAGTCTCGACCTTATCGCTATTGGAGTGCATAAGGACAATCACGGAACGCGGCGGATTGTCGCCCAAGTATTTAAAGACGTTGTTAATCTGCGTTGAGGCGTTCGGCTTGGAGGGCGTAGCGTCTTCAGTCAAAGTGTTCCAATCGTGTTCGACGTAGCCGCAACTGTCAATCATCGACCAATAATCGCCGTTAAACATGCCGACGCCGCCTGGAGCCCGAATTATGAACGGGCGGACACCGATAACGTTTTTAATCGCGTTGTCGGTTTGGATAATCTGTTCCATGAAAGACCACGGGCTTTTATAAAGTTCTTC
>CAMNLS010000116.1 GCA_946543495.1 uncultured Selenomonadales bacterium
TGTTGATGAGATTGTCGCCGCCGCTTATGCTGATGAAGTTATCGTAATAGTGATTCGACGTTGCGGCAACATTAATCGTGTCATTGCCCGCGCCCGAAATGACGGACGTTGAGCCGTAAGCTTGCAAAGAAACTTCGTTGCCCTCGCCCGAACCGAGACTGACAAGCCCGCCGCCGATTGATACGCGACTATTGCCTTTACCGCCGATGACAGTATTGCTACTACCAAGCCCGCCGATAACCGTATTATCTCCCGCGCCGACGTTGATAGAGTTGCTAGCCGAAGAACCAACTATCGACACGAAGTCATTGCCGCTGCCCGCGCTTATTGTGTTAGCTCCCTGATCGTCAACGATTGTGATTCGGTTGTTGCCTTCGCCCGCCTTTATCGAGCTGTAATAACCGCCCGTCGAGATTGTGTCGTTGCCTTTACCCGCGCTAATCCGCGAACGTCTGATATTGCCGTTGTTGATGAGATTGTCGCCGCCGCTTATGCTGATGAAGTTATCGTAATAGTGATTTGGATTTCCGGCAACATTAATCGTGTCATCGCCGTCACGTGCAATGATCGTATTGTTACCATTTGCGGAAAGAGAGATATTATTATTATCGGTGCCCGCGTCAATCCAAACGTTGCCCTTTGGGTTGATGATTGTGTCGTTGCCGCCGTAGGAAGAGATAAGTGTAATGTCTGAGCCACCATAAAGCAAGTCAGGATTTTTCGTCCCAAAAATTTGAGTAACCGTAGCCATTTTCATACCTCCCGTTGAATAAGTTAATCTACTTAGTTCAATATTTAACGAAAGTTTATCAGGGAAGTACCTTTTGTCAATAGTGTTAATCAAAGTTTAATAACAAGGCTTAAAAATTATACTTCATTATAAAAACTGTCGCGCAAGCGTGACGCTTGAGCCAGCGGTCGCGGTTTAGTCGTCGGCTAAGTCGGAGCTTATAACCGCGTTATGTTCAAATATCATTGTAAAAGCTATCACGCTCAATGGGCTGATAACCTGCCTCAATAATAATTTTCTTCAAAGTCTCACGAGTGACGCCGCTTGAAGATTTCGCGCCCGCCGCGTGAATAATCTTTTCCTCTCCAATCGTGCCGTCGAGGTCGTCCGCGCCGAAGCTCAAAGCAAGTTGTGCAATCGGCAACGTTAGCATGACCCAAAACGCTTTGAAGTGCGCGAAGTTGTCCAGCACCAACCGACTCAACGCAAGCATTTTTAAATTCTCCCACGAGCCGACGCCTTGCAAATTAAACGTCTTGCCCAGTTCAGTATTGGCGGGGTGGAAGGGGAATAACATCATCGCGACAAAGCCGCCAGTCTCGTCTTGCAGGTCGCGCAGTTTAATTAAGTGGTCGACGCGCTCTTCAATCGTCTCGACGTGCCCGAACATCATCGACGCGTTTGTTTTCAAGCCGAGCTTATGAGCCGTCCGCATGACTTCCAACCATTCAGCCGCCGAACATTTCTTAGGGCAAATGATTTCGCGTACACGGTCTGATAAAATTTCCGCACCGCCGCCCGCTAAACTTGTCACGCCCGCGCCAATCAATTCGCTTAACACTTCGGCGATACTCTTGCCGCTTAGCTTGCTGAAGTTCACGACTTCAACGGGAGTAAACGCATTAATCCCGACGTGCGGCAGAATTTTCTTCACGAGCTTAACGGCGTTCAAATAATAACCAAAATCTTTATCGGGGTGCAACGAGCTGACGATATGAATCTCCCTAACCTGCGCGGCGTCTTGAAGAATTTTTTCCACGTCGTCGAGTTCAAGAGTAAAGGCGCGATTGTCGCCGCTCCTGCATTGATAAGCGCACAGCGGACAGTTCGCGCTACAAACATTAGTTAAGTTAATGTGGCGGTTGACCGTGTAGAAAACTTTCTTGCCGCTCTTCGTCTCCTTGACGCTCCGAGCCGCCTCCGCCAAATACAAAAGGTCGTTTTCTTCGTAAAGCGCGAGTATCTCATCACGTTCGAGCCGCCCGCCCGAAGAAATTTTATCCTTTGCGCGTGCTAAACTGTTCATCGCCAACCCTCCTGAAGTTACAATCGACGGCGGCGGGAACTCTGCCTGCCTCGCGAATAATTTTTATAATCTCGTCCTCTTCAAGGTGCGTCGGGGAAGTTGCGCCAGCGTCGTGCAAAATGTTTTCGTGATGAATCGTGCCGTCAATGTCATTGGCTCCGAAACTCAACGCCACTTGCGCAACGGGAACAGTCAGCATAACCCAATAAGCTTTGATGTTCTTAAAGTTGTCGAGCATGAGCCGCGAAATTGCCATCGTGCGCAAGTCGTCCCACATTGACGTTTGCTTAATGGATTTTTCAAGCGCGGTGTTCTTCGGCAGGAACGGGAAGCATATAAACGTTTGAAAGCCGCCCGGCTCGTCTTGAAGGTCGCGCAGTCTGATTAAGTGTTCGACGCGTTCGGCTAGCGTCTCAATGTGCCCGTAAAGCATGGAAGCATTCGTCTTAATGCCAAGCCCGTGCGCGGTGCGTGCTACGTTCAACCACTCGTCGGCAGTCGCTTTCTTCGGGCAAAGTAAGTTGCGTACACGGTCTGATAAAATTTCTGCGCCGCCGCCCGCAATAGCCTCAAGCCCCGCCGCTTTTAATCTGATAAGAACTTCTTTGACGCTCAAGCCGGAAACGTTCGCGAAGTGTTGAATCTCAACGCCCGTGAAGCCTTTGATATACAAGCGCGGAAATTTTTCGTGTAAGGTCTCGATGAAGGTCAAGTAGTGTTCAAAGCTCCAAGTGGGGTGCAAGCCGCTGACGATATGCAAGCCCGATAAATGAGGGTCACGACTTGCTTCCGTCACAAGTTTAATCGCGTCGTCAATCGTCATGGCGTAGGAGCCTTTATCATCGCCGCCGCGCCCGAACGCACAGAACTTGCAACGCGCCGCGCAAATGTTGGTTAAGTTCACGTGGCAATTTACGTTGTAATAAACTAAGTCGCCGCTGACTTTCTTCCGAACATAATCAGCTAAAGCTCCGAGCCAACTAAGCTCCTTGCACGCAAACAGAAGCTCTCCGTCCTCACGAGTCAGCCGCTCGCCGTTCAAAACCTTCCGTTCAATCTTCTCAAGCTCTCCTTTGACAAACAAAGTCTTTCCCTCCGTTCGATTAATCGCGAACAGTTATAAACAAAAAGCCGAGAGCCGTCAAGCTCCCGACCTTTTTATTGCTTATGATAGAGATATTTTTACAAGACGCCGCAAGCAGTTGCAACAACGTAAGCAATTGCGCCACCGACGAGCGGTCCAGCAATCGGAACCCAAGCATAACCCCAATCGGAGCCGCCTTTACCCGCAATCGGCAGAATGGCATGAGCAATACGCGGCCCTAAGTCACGAGCCGGATTCATTGCGTAGCCTGTGGGACCACCGAGCGACAAACCTAACGCCCAAATCAACACGCCGACGATATAAGGACCATAACCAGGAACGAGTGCGCCAACAGGTTTCGAGAAAATCATCCAGATGATAAACATAAGGAAGAATGTCGCAATAGTTTCGCAAAGGAAGTTAGCCATTGGATTACGGATAGCAGGACCCGTTGCGAAGACGCCGAGTTTAGTTGCGGGGTCGGGAGTCTCTTCCCAATGCGGTAGGTAAGCAAGCCAAACGATTGCCGCACCGAGAATCGCGCCAACAAGTTGCGCCGCCGAAGTCGCGATTAACTGTCCAGGAGTATAAATGCCCGCCATCGTCTTTGCGAGCGTGACAGCCGGATTCAAATCGCCTTGAGGAGCACCGAGCGTCGTAGCAGTGAAGACGCCGAGCGTGACTGCAAATCCCCAGCCGACCGCTATACAAATCCAGCCGCCGCCTTGCCCTTTGGATTTATTCAGTGACATATTCGCGCAGACGCCCGCACCAAAGACGATAAGAACCATTGTACCCATAAATTCGCCTAGTAAGTTATCCATTAGAAGTCCCTTCTTTCAAGATTATGAATTAATGCAAGTTGAAGGGCGAGAGGCGAAAAATTCCCGCCCTCCAAAACATTTCAAGCTAAAATAAATTAATCGTCGTTGAGCCAGTTCTTTGCGTGTTTAACAGCCTTGCACCAGCCTTTATAAAGCGCGTCAGCTTCGTAGCGTTTCATTTCGGGTTCAAAGCGTGTTTCGAGTTGCCAAGCGGATTTCAATTCTTCTTTGTCTTTCCAGACGCCGACAGCCAAACCAGCGAGATAAGCCGCGCCGAGTGCAGTCGTTTCAACAATCTGCGGACGGTCAACGGGCACGCCGAGCAAGTCAGCTTGGAATTGCATCATCAGGTTGTTAGCAGAAGCACCGCCGTCGACTTTAAGCGCAGAAAGTTTATTGCCGCTGTCAGCTTCCATAGCCTCCAACACGTCGCGAGTTTGATAAGCAAGACTGTCGAGCGTTGCGCGGACAATGTGAGCCTTCGTCGTGCCGCGAGTAAGTCCGATAATCATGCCGCGAGCGTTCATATCCCAATACGGCGCACCAAGTCCAACGAACGCCGGAACAAAATAAACGCCGCCGGTATCCTTGACTTTCTTAGCGACCCATTCGGAATCGGGCGCACTGTCGACCATGCGGACGCCGTCGCGCAACCATTGAATCGCCGAACCTGCAACGAAAATCGAACCTTCAAGCGCGTACTCAACTTTTCCGTCAAGTCCCCAAGCAATCGTCGTGA
>CAMNLS010000117.1 GCA_946543495.1 uncultured Selenomonadales bacterium
ATAATTTTCCTGCATTGATTAAAACAGCGCGGCGAATTATAATTGGCGAGAAAAATTTTGAGAGGTGATACTTATGGCGGAGTTCGTTCCCTTGAGGAAGGGTCAGACGTTGAAGCTAGCGGACGGGCGAACAGTCACAGTTACGGATAAGCTCGGCGAGGGCGGGCAAGGTATCGTTTATCGCGTGCGCTATGACAGCGGCGAGGAGCGTGCGCTTAAATGGTTCTTTATCGGCTACCTAAAAGACCCGTCGAAATTCTACCGTCATCTGGAGAGCAATATAAATGTCGGTTCGCCGTCGGAGGCTTTCCTTTGGCCAGAGCAACTGACAGAGTATATTAGCGGCGAGACCTTCGGCTACACGATGAAGATTTTCCCGAAGGGCTACGAAAGTTTTTCCCGCTACCTTTTGGCGAAGACGCGCTTTAAGAACGTTGCCGCGATGGTCGATGCCGCTTTGAATATCGTTACGGCTTTTAAGGCTCTGCACAACAAAGGCTACAACTATCAAGACCTAAACGACGGAAATTTTTCTATCGACCCGACAAGCGGCAAAGTCCTAATCTGCGACAATGATAACGTCATGGGGCACGGCGAGTATTCGGGCGTTTTAGGCAAGGCAAGGTACATGGCTCCAGAAGTTGTTCGCGGCGAGAAACAACCCGATAAGTCGACGGACAGATTTTCTTTAGCGGTTATACTCTTCATGCTACTAATCGGCAATCACCCGCTAGAAGGAGTCAAGACGAACTATCCCGCCCTAACGAACAAGTACGAGAAAAAAATTTATGGAACGGAGCCGCTGTTCATCTTCGACGAGAACGACCCCTCGAACGCGCCGCATAAGCTCCTGCACCAGAATGCGTTAAGGTTGTGGGGTTTTTTCCCAAGTTTCATTCAAGCGGCGTTTCGTCAGTCCTTCAGTCAGGAAAGTTTATTGGAGGGCAAGGAGCGTTTGCTTGAGCAGGCGTGGTTCAATATTCTAATGCGGCTGAAGAGTTCGCTTGTCCGTTGTCCGTATTGCGGCGAGGAAATGTTTTTAGAAAGCGACCGGGCGACGGTTTGTCAATCTTGCAAGCAGACGGTCAAGGCGGTTGGTCATTTGGAATTCGGCAAGCGTGCGGGTCAAGATGTCACGGTTCCGATATTCAAAGACGCCGCCCTTTACGAATACCATATGAATCCTTTATCGGAGGATTTCGAGACGCGCTCGGCAGTCATTTTGGAAAAGCCAGGCAAGTTTGGACTGAAGAACGATTCCAACTACAACTGGAGAATAAAGACGCTCGAAGGAAAGATTTTGACTAAACAGCCCGGCGAAGTGCTCGTTTTGGGCGCGGACGCTAAGATTGACTTCTACAACAAAAATATTGCTCAAGTCATCGTCAACAACTAAGGAGGAATTATTTATGGGAATGCTCGATAAACTCGAAATGCCGCGCAAGATGTGCCCCGTGATTTTTTTACTTGACACGTCTGGGAGCATGATAGGTGCTCCGATTGGTGCCGTGAACAGCGCGATTGAAAACGTCCTGCCGGAGCTTATGTCAATGAACGACTCCAACCCCGACAACGAGATTAAAGTCGCGATAATGTCTTTTAGCTTCGGCGCGGATTGGATTGTTGGCGGCAGTGAATTGCTATCGCCCGAAGACGTGCAAAACTCGTGGAACGATTTAAACGCAAGCGGTCCCACGTCTATGGGCGAGGCGTTCCGCGCCTTGAACGAAAAACTTTCTGTTTCTCATGGCTTTATGAAGCACGCCTCCGGCTCGGTGGCTCCGGTTCTCTTCCTCTTATCGGACGGCGAACCCACTGACGATTATCAATCAGGCTTGCAAAAGCTCAAAGGCAACAACTGGTACAAGATTGCAGTTCGCGTGGCGGTTGGCTACGGCGATTCAAATGATGATGTCTTGCGCGACTTCACGGGCAACGCCGAAACCGTAATGCACACCAACGACCCCAAAGAGTTAAAGAACATGATTAAATTCATAGCCGTCACGTCGTCGAAGGTGGCAAGCCAAGGAAGCAGCGTCGACAACACAGGCACGACTAATCCCGACGACAACACGCAAAAGACTGCCGAAGCTCTTCAGAATCAAGGCGGCGCACTCGCGGCGGCGGACGAGGAATGGTAAATCGTTTTGGCGAGCTTGAATAGGATACAATCCCTTGGAAATCTTTTCAGGGGATTTTTCTAAGCTTGCAATGGAGCGTGAGGTCATATGAGATTTAGCACGTTTGCCGCGTCGGTTCATGGCAGAAAGTATCGTGAACGCGGCTTGCCCTGCCAAGACAGCTCCTCCATTTTGGAGTTCGATAACGTGCAAGCGATAGCCGTTGCCGACGGGCATGGCGGCAAGGATTATTTTCGTTCGGATATTGGCTCGTTCCTTGCGGTCAAGGTTGCCTTTGGACAGGTTAAAAAGTTTTGCAACGACATTTCTGAGGGCGAAACTTTTTCAGAGAACAGCATTAGGAATTTTGAATTTGAGCTGTGGGAAGAGTGGCAACGGGTAGTCAAAGATGATTGGAAAAGAAATCCTATCCGAGACGACGAGCCGCGTTGGCAACTGGCTAGCGACAAGTACAAGGCTCGTTATACTTCAGCCGACGAACGATATATCCCAGTAGCTTATGGCACGACTTTAATCTTGGCGGTGTCAATCGGCTGGCAAGTGTTGATTGTTCAAATCGGCGACGGTTCATGCGTTGTCTTGCAGAGGGACGGAGAATTTAAAATGCCCGTGCCGCCAGACAGCGAGAGCTTTGGTTACGTGACGACTTCCCTTTGCGACGCTGACGGATATAAAAAGTTTCGTCATGCCGTCTTGGATTGCGCGGAGGATTCGCCGCTTGCGCCCGTGGCGATTTTCCTTAGCACGGACGGTCTTGACGATTGCTATCCGATTGGCGACAACGAAAAGTATCTTTACAAGCTTTACGCTAACACCGTAATTGATAGCATGATTAGCAACGGCTACAGAGTGACGTGTGATTCCCTACGCGAAGAGCTTTTGCCTTACATGACTGAGCACGGGAGCAACGATGATATTTCTTTGGCATATCTCGTGACGAACGATTTAAATTTGCTTAAGCGAACCATTGAGCAACCGCCGTCGCTTGTCGAAGAAATGCAAGCAAAGGTTGCCGAACAAGCCGCGAAGGTTCGCGAAAGACTTCTGCCGCTCTGGTGGGAAGAAAGGAGGAAACAACATGATAAACAGCCTCGACCTTTACGCTGAAGCAATTACCTTCGCGAAGAACAATCCGACCGCCGACGCCGTGCCTGCCCTAAGAAATTTTTATCTGCAACTGACGACGATGACTTTTTATGAATTGACGACCAAGAAGACTTCGCCGCTTATCTCCACGCTGTGCCGAGTCAATAACATAGCCTTGCCGACGAAAAATTTTTCATTCGTGCCCGCGCAGGTTGCCTTCAACTTGCACACGAGCTTTGACTTGTTCGCCATCGTCTACGGGTTGAACGTCGCCTTAGCGGAAAATCTTGACTCTTGCCTTAACGTTTTTGCAAGCAATGCCGAACGCATTTTCCGTGGCGTGCCATTGCCTAACGAAGGCTTTCAATCGTTGCTAATGAACTTGCAGGCATTGGACGAGAGCCTTATAAAGTTCCGTCACGTTGAACGCGTCGTCGAAAAGATTGTTGAGGTTCCTGTTGACCAAAGCTTAAAGACGTTTACTGATAACCGACGTTCCGACGACGAGAAAATCATTGACGAGATAAAAAAAGTTCAGCTGGTGTTGCAAGAGGAGTTGCCACGACTGCAAGGGACGCTAAGGACAATTTCGGAGATACGAGACGGGCTTGACTTCAAGACTCTGGAAGAGCCGATAAATCAACTGGTGCAGCTGTTCGACATGATTAACGAAACGGCAGGGCGTCATCCGCAAGAAGACACGCAGAAGGGCTACGATAAACTCATCAAGCGTTGCAGAAGTTTTGCCCGTTACGTCGAACAATCTTTGGCGATGTTAGGAGCACAGCTCATCAACGAAACGGACATACCGCTTGATACTTCAAGGCACAAGGTAGCCAATGCCGCCCGCCCGTCAGACATGGCTAAGGTTTCCAAAGTCCTAAGCGTCGGTTTAATCTACAAGGGGTTAATCCTTCGCAAGGCTGAAGTTGAAATCGTCGAACCAGTGATGAATCAGTACGCCGAGATTAAGAAAGGTTTTGGGAGGTAATGTCAATGAGGATAGGAATAGATTTCGGCACGAGCTTTTCATTGCCCGCCGCCCTGATAAACGGTTCGCCCGCGACGCTCCTGCACAGTGGACAATACGGTTTGCCGTCGGTCTTTTACTACGACAAGGGGCAGAACATCTTGATTGGCATTCCCGCCGAAGACCAGGGCGACCGCCACCCAGAAAACGTCGTGCGCAATATCAAAATGGAGATAAGCAACCCCGACAAGAAAACTTTCAAGCTAGACGGCAAGACCTTCGACAAGAAAAAAATCGTCGGGCACATCTTCCGCGAGATTAAACAAGTCGCCCTTGAGGGTATCGAGTATCAGCAACTGGTTTCGCAAAAGATTGATGGTGCAGTCGTATCCGTTCCGGCGGCGTTTACCCTTCGGGAGCTGAATTTCATTCGCGACGCCG
>CAMNLS010000118.1 GCA_946543495.1 uncultured Selenomonadales bacterium
GCAAGGTGATTTTATGTTCGTCGCGGTTTTGCCAAATGGACTGCACGCCCTCGACAATCATATTGTCATTGGGCAGGACTTCGACGACAGTAACTGTTATTTGCCCGCTATAACGATTGGTATCGGTTGCGCTGCCGTCGGCTTGGAAGGAGTCGCCGCCGCTCGCCGAGAACGCTTTAATAAAATCAAAAATGCCCGTGCCTGTCCCAACGTTAATTGAACCCGATTTGGAATTGTTGCGGGACTTAGAAGCGGTCTGCGTCGTTGATTCGTTAATGACTATCGTCAATATGTCGCCGACGTTGCGGGCTTTCTTGTCGGCGTATAGGCTTATCGTTCCGTTGTCTGCCCAAAGCGATTTTGCCTCAACTGCGCCGCCGCCGATTACAAATGCCGCAATTAGAATTGCCGTGAGAATTTTTTTTATCATCTACATTGTCACCTCCACCGTGTTAGCGTCAATTACTCGCGCCGTTAATATTTTATCTGAGGTCTCGTTCTTAACTTTAATTAGTTCACCTATGCGCCCGCGTGTCATGACAATTCCTTTGGCAGAAGCCCTTATCCCGTTATAATTCAAGATGATATTTACGCGTTGCCCAGAGCTTACGACGACGGGTTGTTGAAAGTAACTTTTCGTCACGGGCGAACCGCCGCGAATGTATCTATGCGGCACCAGTCCGACGACTTCGCTAACGTCCTTGACATATTCGTTGCGCCCGTCAATGACAACCTCTGCAACGTGAAAGTCTTCCGCCGTCACGGGAACTTCAATTCGCAGGTCGTGATTGGCGACGATAACCGAATCATAAACTTTAATTCGCGCCGTGAAACTTAGCGTTCGACAAAGCCGCCCATTTACAAGAATTTGCACACGTACCGGCGTTAAGCTCAAGTAACTTATCGGCACGGGTAGTACTGTTTTAATATCGACGACACCTTCGGGCAACTTTACGTCATTGGCGCGTTGCGTTAAAGATATTTCATGCCGCCGAGTTTCTCCGCGTTCGTCGAGGGATTGTTCCAAGGCGTCAAGGGCAACGGTTTCAATCTCCGCGCCCGTTATCGTAAATGCAAAAGTTCGCGCCGTCAAGCTCATCATCAAGAGCAACGCCGCGATAAATAAGACCTTCTTCATGTTAAATTAGCGTTTCATTTGGTTAGCAATCTCAAGCATTGAATCGCTCGTCGTGACTGCCTTTGAATTGGATTCGTAAGCGCGTTGGGAGACAATCATGTTGACCATTTCTTCAACGATTTGCACGCCCGACATCTCCAAAGTATTTTGTGCAAGGACGCCCGCGCCGTCTTGACCTGGTTCGCTTTCAATCGGCGCACCCGATGCGGCTGTTTCTAAGAAGAAATTTCTGCCGTAAGCGTAAAGCCCTTCAGGATTGACGAAGCGGACAAGATTTATCTGACCAATTTCAGTTTGCTCGCCGCCCGCTGGTGTATCGGAGACGCGCCCATCGGAGCTGATAACTAAACTGCTTATCGGAGCGTTTTCATCAAGCGTAATGTTCGGGATAAGCAAATAACCGTCGCTAGTCACTAAGCGTCTATCCGAGTCAAGTTTAAAGGAGCCGTCGCGAGTATAAGCCGTCGTGCCGTCGGGCAACTGAACTTGGAAGAAGCCGTCGCCTTGAATGCCTACATCGCTGGGGTTGTCCGTCGTCTGAAGCGGTCCTTGCGTAAATACTCTGTGCGTTGCCGCGACTTTAACGCCTAAGCCGATTTGCAAGCCTTGAGGATATTGCGTGCCATTACCGGACGTGCCGCCCGCGTCGCGCAGTGTTTGATAAAGCAGGTCTTGGAACTCTGCACGAACTTTCTTGTTGCCGTAGGTGTCAACGTTTGCGATATTGTGCGCGACTATGTCCATATTTGTCTGCTGCGCCTTCATGCCCGACGCCGCCGACCACAATGCTCTCATCATAACTAAGCATCTCCCCTGTTTGATTTATGGCGATTCTTTTACACATTTTATATCGAAGAAATTTTAGCCCGCATTAAAAGTTTTGGCAAGACCGTAAAAAAAATTCTTGTTTGCCATAAGTTTTTCAGTAAGCCTTGATATAATCGCCGAAAATTAAAGAAGGGTTAAACGAGGTGGAGGAAATGAAGGTGAGGCGAATTCTTTGGACGTTTCTCTTGATTTTCGCCGTGAGCTTTTCAAATCTATGTTCGGCAGCAGCATTGAAGTACGGTGACAAAGGAGATCAGGTCAAAGAGATTCAAGAGTATCTGATTGCACAAAATCTTTTACACGTCGCGGCGGATGGCGTTTACGGCTCGGCGACGGTTAATGCTATCAAAGACTTTCAATCCGCGCTCGGACTCGAAGTGGACGGAGTCTGCGGCGCGGAAACTTATAAACTTTTGCGGGCGGCGGCTTTTGATGAAATTGATGTAACGACTTATAAGCCCGGCGATTACGTTCCCGAACCACCCAAGAGCGTGAAAGAAGTTATTAATTCTACTAATGATGATTTTACTACGGTTTTAAGTGCAGTGAACGTGGTCAAACAAGTCGTTCAATATGCGGGCGTTGGCGATGTGATTAAACTCGGCATGGAAGGCGACGGAGTAGTTGACCTTCAGAACAAATTGACGGAGCAAGGCTTCTATGACGGAGAAGTTGACGGCGTAGCGGACGAAGAAGTTATCGACGCCCTTAAGAATTTCCAAAGTAGCCGCGGCATTAAGGCGGACGGTATTTGCGGTCGCAAGACTTATTCGGCACTAGACAGCGAAGACGAGACGCCTATTGACCTCAACGAATACGAATTCTCCGCTGGTGCTCCTCCCGAATTCAGTAGAGTTATCCGCGTTGAGGCGACGGCTTACAGTGCGGCGGAACCTGGCTTAAGCGCATACACGGCGACCGGAACGCTTTGCCGTCACGGAGTAATTGCAACTGACCCCTTTGTCATTCCGCTTGGCACCAGAGTTTATATCCCCGGCTACGGCTACGCGGTGGCAGAGGATACGGGCAGTGCGATTGTCGGTCACAAAATCGACGTGGCGTTTGATACCGTTGCAGAGTGCTACGAGTTCGGCAGACAATTCATTGACATTTACATCGTCGATTAACGAGTTCAATAAAAAATCCCCTTCCAACGTCGGAGGGGGATTTTCTATTACTTAAAACTTTTTATCAGAGTGCAAGACCTTTAACCCAATCAGCTAAAGTAGCTTTATCGGTGCGACTGCGGAAGACTTGCCCTTGAATCCAACGAACAGACGCATCACACGACGGCTTGAGTTGATTAAGCGTCTCGCCGAAGCCACTGCCGCCCGAAGTAGCAAAAATGACAATCGTCTTGCCCGCGAAGTCGTAGCTCTCAAGAAAGCTGTTGATGATGTGCGGGGCGACGTACCACCAAATCGGGAAGCCCAAGAAGATTGTATCGTAGTCGGCAATCTGCGCGGACTTATCGGCGAGCGCGGGGCGTGAATTAATGTCGTCCATCTCGACCGACGAACGCGACTGCTTATCGTTCCAATTCAAGTCCTTGCCGGTGTAACGTGTTTCAGGTTTAATCTCGTAGGTGTCAGCCCCGATTGCCTCCGCCAAAGTGTTGGCAAGCTTGCGCGTGGAGCCGCTCGCCGAAAAGAATGCTACCAATGCTTTACTCATTTTATTACCTCCAAAGTTTTTTGACTTGCAATTTCAAGTTGAACGTTATCGCGGGCAGACTGTCCCGAATCGTAACGAAAGCCAGCCTCCGTAACGGGTTGCTTATTCTTGTTGCCGATTAAAGGCGGTCGCTCCAAAACATTTAAGATGTCGTCGAGCTTCGCGCCGTCTTCAAACATTTGAATCACTCCCTTAATAGCCAAAGACCTGCGCGGCTTTAGTCATGTTCTCGCGAATGGCTACGCCGAACGGACAACGCGTCTCGCACACGCCGCATTTAATGCACTCGCCCGCATGATGATTCAATGCCGCGTAGTGTTCGCGGACGGTCTCAGGAATGGACGCTTGAGCCTCAGTCAAGTGCAAAAACTTCGTGACGTAAGCAATATCAATCTTCTTGACGCACGGCGCACAGTGACTGCAGTAGACGCAATGACCTTGCCAACTAATCTTCGGGAAGCTCGCGAACGTCAACGCATAATCCTTTTCCTCATCGCTTGCGTCTTCGTATGCAATGCTTTGCTTAAGCTCTTCGACGGAATGTGCGCCCGCTAACACTACCGCGACACCCGGACGGCTCAACGCGTAATGAATACACTGATTCGGCGTCAACGCAACGCCCGCTGGTGAAAGCTCTGCATTAAGCAAATCGCCGCCCCCAAAACACTTCATGACCGTTATCCCGACGCCCAACCGCTGACACGTTTCATAAAGCCGTTGACGGTCTGAATCCATGTTCGTTAAGTGCCCTTCGTAGTTCTCCTCGTTCCAAAGCTGCTCTACATCCTCCGACGCCGGCATTAAATCATAACAGGGATTGACGCTGAACATCAGGACTTCAATCGCGCCGCTCTCGACCGCCTTCAACGCCACTTGCGGATTGTGACTGCTCAAGCCTATGTGATGAATCTTGCTCTTTCGCTTTGAGTTCGCGAGTTAATTTATCCAATTTTGTTTCTAATT
>CAMNLS010000119.1 GCA_946543495.1 uncultured Selenomonadales bacterium
CTTCGTCCATGACCATGACCGAATCGAAGAACGAATCAATCGGCGTGGAAAGTTTCTTCAACACGTCGAGGGCACCCAAGTAATCTTTTTTGTCGACGAGCTCATCTGCCGCAACTTTTATTGCCGCGAATGCGCCGTACAAAACTTTTTCCGCGTCGAGTGTGAAGCCTTCCGCGTCCATTTCGGTAGTCGTAGCTTTCTTAGCCAAGTTGCTTATCCGAACGAACGATTGTAAAGTTTTCGTTGCGTCGGGTGTCTTTAAGAACTGTTCGACTGCCGCCGCCTTCAATGTGACTGCAAAGACATCATCCACGTCATCAATCACTGCGTCGATTACGTCATAGCGCGTTGAGCCACCCAAAACATTTTTGACACGCAACCTAATGAAGTCCGCAACGTCCTTTTGAATCTTTTCGCGCCCAACTTCGTCCGTAATGTTGAGCAAGTCCATTGCGTGTTCAACAAACTCACTAAGCGACAACGACCACCGCGCGCCGATTAAAAGATTGACAATGCCCAACGCTTGACGACGCAAAGCAAACGGGTCTTGCGAACCTGTCGGAACTAATCCTCTGCTGAACGTTGCAACGATGGTATCAATCTTATCAGCTAAGCTTAGAATCTTTCCAGCTGTTGTCTTTGGTTGTCCGTCACCTGCAAAGCGCGGCATGTAATGTTCATCAATCGCCGCGCACACTTCCAAATCCTCGCCGTCGAGCTTTGCATATTCGCGACCCATGACGCCTTGCAGTTCCGTAAACTCCGTCACCATGTCCGTTACGAGGTCTGCTTTAGATAATTCAGCCGCACGAATAACCTTTGTTGGATCTACGTCGAGACGCGTAGCAATTTTTTCAACGAGCTTAACAAGACGTTCAGTCTTCTCATAAACCGTGCCGAGCCCCTCTTGGAAGACGACGGTCTTGAGCTTTTCGCGGTGTTCCTCAAGAGTTTTCTTCCTATCCTCGGCAAAGAAGAACTGCGCGTCCTCAAGTCGCGCCTTCAAAACTCGTTCGTTGCCGTGCTGAACGATATCAAGATAATCTTTGCCGCCGTTGCGAATCGTGATGAACATCGGGAGCAATGGAGCTTCGGCAATCATTTCCTTATCGAAGGTCGTTACTCCTCTGGGTCTTTTCTTCACGGGGAAATAGCGTTGATGATCGCGCATGGGAGTTATTACGGCGGCGGCAGGCAAGTCAAGATACTTCGACTCGAAATCACCCGCCAAAGCCGTCGGATATTCGACGAGGTATAAAACTTCCTCAAGCAAGTCGTCAGCAATTTCAGCGACGCCGCCCTTCGACGCGGCTATTTCATTAATCTGCTCAACAATCATATCGCGACGCTTATCTTGGTCGACGATAACAAAATTCTTTGCGCAGTCATTAACATAATCCTCAGCCTTCTCAATCGCAAACTTGTCTGTGCTTAAAAATCTGTGACCGTATGAGATTCTTCCGCTCTTGACTTTGGCGACTTCAACCGGAATAACTTCCGAGCCGAACAACGCGACAATCCATCTAAGCGGGCGAATGAACTTGAAGTCCAAATCGCCCCAGCGCATGTTATTAGGGAAGTTGAGTTCGCAAATAATTTTCGGCAAGAGCGTCTTGAAAATCTCCGCAGAAGACTTGCCGCTCTCATGAATTACCGCGTAAATATATCCGTCACGAATGATTAAATCTTCGGGCGCGACCTTCTGCCCGCGTGCAAATCCGATAGCCGCCTTTGAAGGATTGCCCGCCGCGTCGAACGCTATCTTAACGGAAGGACCGCGTTTCTCTTCCTCAATGTCCGCTTGAGTCGTCGCCACGTCGCTAACCAGCAAAGCCAATCTGCGCGGCGTGCCGAGTGTTTTAACTTCGCCGAAGTCGATACGCGCTTCCTTTAAGTTCTTCGCGGCAAGTTCTTTGAGTTGATTTAGTATATTCGGCATGGCGTGCGCAGGGATTTCTTCCGTGCCGATTTCAAGCAGTAAAGTTTTCGTGTCCATTACGCGTTCACCTCCGACTTCTTAAGCATGGGATAGCCAAGCTCCTCGCGCTGCTTAATGTAAACTTCAGCGCACATACGAGCCAGCTTCCTAACACGTCCGATAAAAGCCGTCCGCTCACTCACACTTATTGCGCCGCGTGCGTCCAAAAGATTAAACGTGTGCGAACACTTCAAAACATAATCATAAGCGGGATGCACATAGCCGAGCTTTATAATCCTAACCGCTTCCGCCTCGTATTTGTCGAACAGGTCGAAGAGCAACGCCTCATCGCTAAGGTCAAAGGCGTAACTTGTTTGCTCAAACTCATTCTGATGAAAAATATCGCCGTAGGTCACGCCGTCAGCCCATTCCACGTCGTAAACATTCTCCACGCCTTGAATATACATTGCAAGACGCTCCAAGCCATATGTTATTTCGACGGCGACCGGCTTAACGTCTTGGCTGCCGACCTGCTGAAAATACGTGAACTGCGTTATCTCCATGCCGTCGAGCCAAACTTCCCAACCGAGACCCCACGCGCCTAAAGTCGGTGACTCCCAGTTATCTTCGACAAAGCGTATATCATGCTTCTTAGCTTCAATTCCGATTGACGCGAGACTTGCCAAATAAATTTCTTGAATGTTATCGGGCGACGGCTTCATTATCACTTGCAGTTGATGATGTTGATAAAGGCGATTCGGATTGTCGCCATAACGCCCGTCCGCTGGTCTGCGCGAAGGTTCCGTGTAAACTACGTTCCAATGTTCTGGTCCAAGTACGCGTAAAAATGTAAACGGATTCATTGTGCCCGCGCCCTTTTCCACGTCATAGGGCTCAGCTAAGATGCAACCCTTCGTCGTCCAAAATTTCTGCAACGCGAACACCATTTCTTGATACTTCAACGCTTTTACCTCCATGTATTCTTTTTTTCTTGACTGTTATAGCAAATGCCCGTTGCGTTGTCAATTTCTTTCTTACCTGTCAGCTTACGGACAAAAAATCCGCCCAAATTTTTTAAGGCGGATTATCTAACGGTTGAAACTGTCATTGATGAATGTCGTCTTTAAATTTGTGTCATGATGATATTAAAAGATTGAACGATAAATCGCTGCGATTTCTTCTTTAGTGACTTCGCGGGGATTGCCGGGCGTGCAAGCGTCAGCCAGAGCCGAAGCCGCTAAGAAGTCGATGTCTTCTTCCTTAACGCCGAGTTCGGACAGCTTAGTTGGTATGCCAACGTCCGTGCTGAGTTTGGCAACAGCCTCGATAGCGGCGGCGCGATACTCTTCTTGCGTCATGCTGTCGACACCTTCAACGCCCATAGCACGAGCGATTTCCCTGTAGCGTTCGCCGGTAGCCGGCGCATTGAACTTGAGGACGGGAGCCAGCAGGATTGCACAGGCGGTACCATGCGGAATGTCGTAAACTGCGCTGAGCGGGTGCGCCATAGAGTGGTCGATACCCAAGCCGACATTTGAAAAGCCCATGCCCGCGATATATTGACCGAGTGCCATAGCCTCACGCCCTGCAGGGTCGCCTTTGACGGAGCGGCGCAAGTTCTTGCTGATAATCTCTATGGCTTTAAGGTGCACCATGTCAGTTAGTTCCCACGCGGCTTTAGTGATGTAGCCTTCAATAGCGTGAACGAGTGCATCCATACCAGTTGCGGCGCAAAGCTTCGGCGGCATTGAGGCGGACATTTCCGAATCGACGACGGCGACAACCGGAATATCCTTCGGGTCGACGCAGACGAACTTGCGATTTTTCTCAACGTCGGTGATGACGTAGTTAATCGTGACCTCGGCTGCCGTGCCGCTGGTCGTGGAGACTGCGATTATCGGCAAGCACTTGTTCTTAGTCGGGGCGACGCCTTCGAGGCTACGAACGTCCGCGAATTCGGGATTAGTCATGATGATTGCAATCGCCTTGCTCGTGTCGATAGCCGAGCCGCCGCCGACCGCAACGATAATATCCGCGCCGCACTTCTTGCAGAACTCAACGCCCGTTTGCACGTTTTCAATCGTCGGGTTCGCCTTGATGTTGTCGTAAATCGCGAAGTCGATTCCTTCCGCCGCTAAAAGTTCCGTAACCTTAGTTGCGACTTTGAACTTGAGCAGGTCTTTGTCCGTGACGAGCATAACCTTTTTGCAAGCGCGGCTTCTAATCTCTGCGGGGATTTCTTTTATCGCGCCCGGTCCGAAGTAAGACGTTTCGTTAAGAATGATTCTGTTGACCATAATCAGCCCTCCTAATTAATTTATGCCCGCATTATAGCACAGTCTTTTTGCTTATGCTACAATGCCGCTTAAAAAGTAAGGAGGCGTGACCATGAACTTCGATGACGTGGAACTTTTGCTTGAGAGAGTACTTGCGGGCTTGAAGGCTCGTAAAGAGATTGAGCCGCTTAAGGAAAGACTTGCCGAGCTTGAGGCGGAGAATAAACGACTAGCACCGCTTGCCAAAGAACGCGACGATTTTAAACAGCAACTCGACGAGGCGACCGAAGACTTTGCTAAGCGGGAAAAAGATTTGCGCGGGGACTTCAAGCGGCAACTCAACGCGGCGAACGAAAAGCTTGCTGAACTGGACAAGGCGCGGTTGATTGCTGAGGG
>CAMNLS010000120.1 GCA_946543495.1 uncultured Selenomonadales bacterium
ACGCGCTATAAAAAGTATTGGCTCAATAAAGGTTATATAGGCGAGCAGACGCCACAGAAGGAAGACTTCACGAACTTTGCGGCGGCGAATGGCTTTAGCAAGGTTGTTTATATCGTCATATCCGACGTTACAGACGACCAACGCAACAGCGGCGACCATCGTCAAAGAAATCGTATTACTGTTCAGGTTGACGCCTACCTAAGCACGCCGAATCAAGTCGTTGATGTCTTCGCGGCAAGTGACGACCAAAAGTCTAAGGGAAGTGCCTTGCGTGCCCGTCGTGGTGCCTTTAAGAGTTGCCTTGAGGAAATTGCTAAGAGCTTAAACGGTCACATATGACCATTGATAATCACATACGAGCTTATTAAAGTTTGTCCGCCACAAAGCAAGACAGTCTTTAATGAGTGGCAAGCCCGCGACTATTGCAATTTAAGAAATTTATGCTATCATACGCGCAGGCAACGGGTTAGGGGGTTGTGGTAAGTAGACTAGACGGGAGCTATCCCGATATATTTTTAGCCCGTTAAGTTAAAAGTTTCACTACAAAGTTTCAGGAGGTTTTTTGAAATGATTAACGGCAAGCCCGAAATAGTAATCGTGGGCGGCGGCTTCGGCGGCATCAAAATTGGTCAGCTCTTCGCCAAAGAAAACGTCGAAGTCACTCTTATAGACCGTCACAATTTCCACCTGTTCCAGCCGCTTTTATATCAAGTATCGACTTCAGTCTTGGAGACCGGCGAAATTGCTTATCCGATTCGCTCGTTCTTCCGCAACAATAAAAATGTCAATCTCTACATGGCAAAGGCTCAGGGCATAGATCAGGAACGCGACGTTGTCATCACTAACCACGGCGAAATTCACTACGATTATTTGATTCTGGCGGCGGGCGCAACGACGAACTTTTTCGGCATGAAGAGCGTTGAAGAACATTCGTTCGGCATGAAGACCTTGCAAGAGGCGGTTCACATTCGCAACCACGTTATCCACGAATTTGAACGCGCAGAGAAACCTTATCGCACGCCCGAAGATAGAAAGAAGCGCATGACCTTTGTAGTTGTCGGCGGCGGTCCTACGGGCGTTGAGGAGGCGGGCGCACTTGCAGAACTCATCGCCATTCAGAAAAAAGAATTCCACCTGCTCGACTTCAACGACGTTAGCATAAAATTAATCGAGGCGACGCCGCGCCTCCTTCCAATGGTTTCCGAAGACCTACAAAAGCATACAGTCAAAGTTCTGGAGAAAAAAGGCGTCGAAGTCATGCTCAATACGCAGGTCGTCGATTATGACGGACATATTTTGACGCTAAAGAACGGAGTACAAATCCCGACGACGACAGTTATTTGGGCGGCGGGCGTGCGTGCAGTCGACATGATGAAGAATTGCGGCGCGGAATGTGCTCGCGACGGACGCATTTGGATTGAAGAAGATTTAATGGTACGCGGCGCGATTCATAAAAACGTTTTCGCTATCGGCGACTGCGCGGCGTTCATGCATGGCGATATGAAACGTCCACTGCCGACGGTCGCGCCAGTTGCCACGCAACAAGCTAAGGTTGCCTATAAAAATATCATGACGCTCATCAAGGGCGGCACTAAGCTTGAGAAATTTGTTTATAAAGACCTGGGAGCAATGGCGACAATCGGCAAGGGCGAAGCAGTCGTAAACAAGCCGAAGATGACAGGTTTCTTGGCGTGGTGCGCGTGGATGCTCGTCCACTTGATGAGATTGGCGGGCATTTATACGAATATGACTGTCATGTTTAAATGGGCGTTGAACTTCCTGACGAGCGCACGACTCGGACGAATCATAACGAACATTACGCTTGACCCAATGAAGTAATAAGCTTGAAATAAAGAAATCCCCTTCCAATGTAGGAAGGGGATTTTTTGCAACATGACGCAAGCTTGAAGCTTGACCCAATGGTCGCGATTGCGGCAACGGCTTAGTCGGAGCTTGTGCCCGCGACGGTACGCAACGCATGCGGCAACGTGACGTTGCATCAAATGGGTTCTCTTTTACGTCAGTGGTTCCGCCGCTTTCAAAGCGGCTCTTTGGAAACGCAAAGGAAAGTTCATCGACGCACGAGCTTAAGACGTTTCAGATGAGTTAGGCTTGTTGAAAATTCCGATAATGGGCTTTGACATAACAAACTTTTTTGCTAAAATAGGCGAGTAAGAATTCTTTGGAGGTGAGATGATGAAGCTCAGCAAGGGGCAAAAGATTCCGCTCAACGAAAATTTCTTGACGATAAAGTTTCAACGTCCTGACAGTGCACTTGAAATTGACACGGCGGCTTTCTTGACTCAATCAAATGGAAAAGTCGCGGGCGATGAAGATTTTGTTTTCTACGGCAACCCTAAACACAATTCGGGAGCCGTCACGCATAAAGACGACGATTCCATTGACATTGACCTTTCAAGGATTCCTCGTCACGTCGAAAGAATTTCATTGACTGCCACGATTTATGACGCTGATAAACGCAGACAAAACTTCAGCATGATTCGCGGGGCGGATTTGAAAATATTTGGTGCTCGCGAAGAGATTGCGACGTTCCCGCTAGAAAATTTTTCTGTCGAGACGGCGATTGTTCTGGGCGAAGTTTATCGCTATAAGGGCGCGTGGAAATTCAATGCGACGGGCGCGGGCTTCAGCGGAGGACTTGCCGCGCTTTGCAAAAATTTCAATGTCGAAGTTAAAGATATTGCACCGTCCGAACCCGAAAAAGAAATCGTCGAGCAGAAAGCGGAAAAAATTTCCTTGAAAAAAGGCGAAAAAATCTCCCTCACCAAAAAAGCCGATGATAATCCGATTGTGATAGAAAACGGTTGGACGGCAAAAAATAAAGATTATGATTTGAAGGCTCTGGTTCGTTATCGTGACGGTAAATTGATTTACGTTGGTGCGGCAAATGAAGATGAAGTTTTATCCACGCCCGAAGGGGCAGTTCAACACGGCGGCGATATAAAAGCTCCCGGCGAATTGGAACGCATTTTAATTAAATGGCACCCCGATATTGCTTCAGTGGCGGTAAGTTCTTATTCGGCTCTGGAAAACGGTGCCGGTTCTTTTAGACAATACGGAGTTTTTGTGAGAATCACGAACGGCAAGCAAATTATAGAAATTCCCGCTACCAATACGAGCAAAAATTGGTTTTCATACACTCTTTGTTTCGGCGAAATTATTTTCGGCAGGGATAAAACTTTGGAAGTCTCGGCGTTGGAAATGTACAGCAGTTTTTCTTCAGAGAAGCGCGTAGGCTATGAGGGCGATAAAGTTAAAATGGATATCGGTCCCGTCGGAAAGCCTAAAGGCAGTTCAAAATCCGCTTCTCTGTGGAATAAAATATTTGGTTAATTGGAGGTGAGATAATGGTGCTCGGCAAAGGACAAAAGATTCCGCTCAAAGAAAATTTCTTGACGATAAAGTTTCAACGTCCCGACAGTGCTCTTGAGATTGATACGGCGGCTTTCTTGACTCAATCAAATGGGAAAGTCGCGGGCGATGAAGATTTTGTTTTCTACGGCAACCCTAAACACAATTCGGGAGCCGTCACGCATAAAGACGACGATTCCATTGACATTGACCTTTCAAGGATTCCTCGTCACGTCGAAAGAATTTCATTGACTGCCACGATTTATGACGCTGATAAACGCAGACAAAACTTCAGCATGATTCGCGGGGCGGATTTGAAAATATTTGGTGCTCGCGAAGAGATTGCGACGTTCCCGCTAGAAAATTTTTCTGTCGAGACGGCGATTGTTCTGGGCGAAGTTTATCGCTATAAGGGCGCGTGGAAATTCAATGCGACGGGCGCGGGCTTCAGCGGAGGACTTGCCGCGCTGTGTAATAATTTCGGCATCGAAGTTAAAGACGTTCAAGTTCAACCGCCTACGCCCGAACCTGAACGCCCAAAGATTAACACAAGCCGCGAACGTTCAAGGGGCGGTCGTGAGAAAATTAAAATTCCGCCGCCACCGACTCGCGAAGAATCTTCCCAGCCTAAGAAGGTCGAACTTCGGAAGGGGCAAAAGGTCAGCCTCGTTAAGAAGGGTGGCTCACTTGGCGAAATTGTCATCAATCTCAACTGGAGCCAACCGCCAAAGAAATCTGGTTTCTTTAGCAGATTCACGAGTCAAGGCATAGATTTAGACCTCGCTTGCCTCTTTGAACTCAAGGACGGAAGCATTGGAGCTGTTCAGGCTTTAGGCAACCACTTCGGCAAGCTTGATTATCCTCCTTACATTGCCCTTGACGGCGACGACAGAACAGGCGCAGTTGCGGCGGGCGAAACAATTCGCGTCAACGGTCGCTTTGCAGATAAGATTAAACGCATTCTGATTTACACGTTCATTTACGAGGGCGCGGCGAATTGGGAAGAGGCTAAAGGCGTCGTGACTGTGAATTGTCCCGGTAGCCCTGAACTTATCGTGCGCATGGACGAATACGGCTCGCGTAAACACACCTGCGCCATTGCATTGCTTGAAAATGTCGGCGGAACGTTCAGCGTGGAAAAGG
>CAMNLS010000121.1 GCA_946543495.1 uncultured Selenomonadales bacterium
GATTCGTCCAAAGCGTCTCAAAGCGCGTAGGATTAACGAAAACATTATCAAACGTGCTCAAGGCTGATAAGAACTCTTCCTCGTTGAGCAGACTGTCTTTCTAATTAAAACCTTTGCTTATATGCAAAACAATAGCGCACGTCGGGCAAAAGTGTTTGATATTTGCGATTTGCTCTATTATGACTTCTGCTCTCTCGTGCGCAGGAATGGAAACAACCAGATTAATCATTCAAAGCATCCTCCTACAATTAAATTTGATAAAAAGTAACGGAACTCGTATGTACGTGTCAAGCTTTTTTGAGGAGGAGGCTTTGGTTATTTTAGTCGAGGCTTACTTGATGACTAAAATTGACAATCTCAATCAGTCGGATAATCTGCGCGGTGGTCTCGGAAAGGTTCTTCTGTGCAACGTCTTTTTGCATAGCTTCGGCAAGCGTCATCGGCTCGCGTAGGATTGCAAAAGCCGCGTCCAGTCCCGCATCGTCTGAAATGTCAGCGACGCTTCCGCCCAGTCCAATCGTTATGATATTCGGGTTGAGTTTCTTAGCGAGCTTCGCCACACCCGAAGGAGCCTTGCCCTGAGCCGTCTGACTATCTAGGCGACCTTCGCCGGTGATTAGCACGTCCGCCGCCTTCAAATCGTCCGCAATGTTCAAAGCGTCTAGGACCAAATCGACGCCGGGCAAAAGTTCGCCGTGCAGATAACTTCTGAATGCAAAGCCTAAACCACCCGCCGCCCCGTCGCCGGGCACGGATTGTTCATTGAGCTTTAGGAAGTCCGCGGAGAGGGAGCCGAAGTTTTTAATCCACGCGTCCATAGTCTCGACAATTTCAGGCGTCGCACCCTTCTGAGGACCGTAGACAGCCGAGCAACCATTTGCGCCCGTCAGAGGATTGGTCACGTCGCAGGCAATGCGGAACGTGCACTTTTTAAGCTCCGGCAGGACGTTTGAATCATCAATCGCGGTAACCTTCTCCAAATCGCGACCGTAAATACCGCCGCCGATGAATTCATAGCCCAGAGCCGTCAACATGCCCAAGCCGCAATCATTAGTCGCCGAGCCGCCGATACCGATAACAAAATCGCGGCAGCCGTCTCCAATGGCAATCCGAATCAGTTCGCCGACGCCATAAGTTGTCGTGTTAAGTGGGTTGCGTTTGTCTTCGAGCACGAGCGGAAGTCCAGCGGCGTTCGCCATTTCAATGACGGCTAACTTTTTATCCAAGACCTCGCCGAATTGAGCCGCGACCTTTCCTCCGAGCGGATTAGTCACCTCGACGGACTTGAGCACGCCGCCTAGCCCCGCGATAATCGCCTTACAAGTGCCCTCGCCGCCGTCAGCCAAAGGATACACTTTAACTTGATGATTCGAGACGGACTCAATGCCATGTTGAGCCGCCGCGCCCGCCTCCAAACTCGTCAACGAACCTTTTAAACTGTCAATAGCCACAATTATTTTCATATCAATCCCTCCCGTGCCGATTATAACACTCCTTAAAAATTATTGCGTGCTTGAAAGGAAATTTAAAAGACGCGGGGAATATAAACGCCACGGAGGTTGAAAGGCTGTGAGAAGTGCGGAACTTGATGAATTCGTTGAGAAGGTTAGCGAACGGACGGATATTTATTCGGTCGTCAGCCAATACGTAACGCTAAGTCAAAGGGGCGGACGATATTGGGGATGTTGTCCTTTCCACAACGAGAAGACCGCGTCTTTTAGCGTAAGCCCCGATAAAGGACTTTTTTATTGTTTCGGATGCGGGGCGGGCGGCAATGTCTTCAAGTTCCTTTCGCTCATTGAAAACATAAGTTATTTCGAGGCGGTCAAGCTTCAGGCACAACGGTTGGGCATCGACTTGCCGAAAAGGAATTCTTCACCCGAACAGGAGCGGCGACGACGTGAAGAAAAAACTTTGCTAAAGATTAATGAACTCGCGCAGGATTTTTATCACGAATGTTTAATCAAGACAGCTCGCGGCGAAGTCGGCAGGAAATATCTTGCGGCACGTGGAATTACCGCGGAGACGATTGAAACTTTTCGCTTAGGTCTCGCGCCTGAAGAATGGGATAATCTCTTAAGAAAGCTCACGCGCCAAGGTTACACGGCTCAGCAACTAGAATCGGTCGGGCTCATCGTCAAAAGGAGGACCCTTTCTGGCTACTACGATAGATTCCGCGAACGTGTGATGATTCCAATCGCTGATGTCTTCGGGCACGTGGTAGGCTTCGGGGGACGTATTCTGACCTCCGAGAATGAAGAGACGCCCAAATACCTCAACACGCCAGAGACGGTGCTCTTCAATAAGCGGAACTTGCTCTTTGGATTAGATAAATCGAATCGTGCGATAAGTGCGGCGGGCGCGGCGGTTGTCGTCGAAGGCTACATGGACGCGATTTCACTTTTCAGTGCGGGAATAAAAAATGTCGTTGCAACGTTGGGAACTGCCTTCACGCCCGAACACGTCAAGTTGATTCTGCGTTACGCTCGGAAAATTATCTTCTGCTACGATAGCGACGAGGCAGGGCAACGCGCTACGATTCGTGCCTTACCGATTGTTCAGCAGGCAGGTGCAGAAGTCTTCGTTATAAAAATCCCCGACGGCAAAGACCCTGATGAATTCGTTCGCAAGCACGGCAAAGAGGCATTCGAGGAACTCATAACGAACGCGGCGACCTTGATTGATTATCGCATGAATTACGTCCTAGCGCATACGGAGCATTCGACGACGCAAGGAAAGCTTCGGGCATTGCAAGAGATTCTTCCGGTCATTGTCAATGTTGATAATCCTGTCACTAGCGAAGAATATTTAAAAAAGATTGCCGCCGAACTCGTCTTGGACGAACGCCGCGTCACCGATGAATATCACAAGCTTTTAAAGCAGAAACCTTTAAACGAGCCGAAAAAAGATTTCGTTGCCAAAGAGCCAAAGACATACAGCGAAAAAGAATCGCGGATACAGATGGCAAGCGAAGAGATTTTGCGTATGCTTTGGCACGAAGTAGATATTCTTGACTATGTGCTGACGGTGTTGCCGAAAGAAATCTTTACGCCTTGTCATAGGGAAATAATCACGTGGCTTGAGAAATGCGCGGAGCAAGAACGGCGACCCAATAAGATAAGTGCGGCAGAAGAATTGAGCGAGGAAGCAAACTTAGAACTTTCGCGAATATTGATGAACGGCTCGGACGAATTCGGCAAAAAGGAAGTTGCCCTATTTGAAGAATCACTTGCCACACTGCGTCAAATCGTGCTCATGAAGGAATTTTACAAACTCAAGACCCAAGTTGAAAGTCCAAAAGACGAGAGAACGTATAATGAGACTGTCAAAGAATTGATTAAGATAAAAGTAAAAGTTGATAATCTTAAAGGCAATCCGTAAAGAGAATTGCTTTTTGAAAGGAGGCTGCATATATGACAGGAGAGGATAAAACTGTCGAGCCGAAAAAAGTTGGCTTGAGCGGCAGCCTGTCGGAAAACAAACCAGAATCAGACGTTGCGGCAGGAATTCAAGCCGCCAAGGGTAGTTCGTCAAAAATTATTTCACTTCTTACGTTAAGAGCTGGGCAGACGGGCGGAAAGTTAAGCAAAGGTGACTTTGACAAAATTATTCAAACCTTGGGTATATCAAACGACAAGAAAAGGATTAAAGACATTCTTAGCATTTGTGAACGCGAAGGCATAAAAATAGAAGTGGCAGACGTTGCTCCAGACGATACGAATAAAGTCGCCGTCGAAGATAAATCGTCGCCTAAGCCTCATAAGGAGTCGTCGCCTAAGCCTAAAGTGACAAAAACAGATGGCTCATCTGGAAACAAAGAGGGGCAATCGGAGGGTGCAAGCGCAAATGTCAAAGGTCGTCCGTCAAAAATCGTTTCAATCTTAACAGATAAGGCAAAGCAAACTGGTGGCAAGCTGACTTGGGGTGACTTGGATAGCATTCTTCAATCGCTCGGTATAGGAGACGACACGGATGAGATTGATGAGATTCTTAGCATTTGTGAACGCGAAGGCATACCGATAACTGACGAGGACACCACGCCCCTTGAAGAAATTGACGAAGCTGGCGGCAACGTCGATAGCGAGTTGGCGGCAGGAGGTGTAGCCCTAGGGCAAGAAGTTTCATTAGGCTCTATCGATACGGTTGAAAGTTCTGCCGAAGATGTTGAGGCTCTTAAGCCCAATGTGGAAGACCTGATACCCGATACCGTCTCAATTGATGACCCCGTCCGCATGTACCTTAAAGAAATCGGACGCGTGCCGCTCCTTACCGCAGACCAAGAAAAAGAATTGGCAATGCGTATGGAATCCGACGACGAAGAAGAACATTCCGAAGCCCAGAAACAACTTGCCGAAGCAAACTTGCGGCTCGTCGTGTCGATAGCCAAACGCTACGTCGGGCGCGGCATGTGGTTCCTTGATTTGATTCAAGAAGGCAACTTGGGACTGATTAAGGCGGTCGAGAAGTTCGATTATCGCAAGGGTTACAAGTTCTCGACTT
>CAMNLS010000122.1 GCA_946543495.1 uncultured Selenomonadales bacterium
TATGTCGTCGCCACTCTAGCGCGGAAAGTATCAGCGTGAATATCTCGAAGTCGTCAAGCTTGCCCCGCGTCCGCAATGTATGAAAGGCTCTCATATTCAAATCTCACCAACAACAAGGGCAATGACATCTGTCGTCAACGAATTTTATAAGAGTTTTAACGTCTTCTTCAGCGTCTTCAGCGTTTGCTCCGATAGCAACGATAGTAATTTCAGTTCCCTTAACTAATCCCATACTCATAACCATTAAAATACTTTTCCCGTCTACAGCTCTACCATTAGCCTTAATCATAATTCTCGATTTTAATGATTGAGCTTTTTGCACGAACAGTGAACATGGACGCGCATGCCAGCCGAATCTGTTTTCAATGGTAGTTGTCGCCTCCGCACAATAGGTATCTGCCACATAGTCATTGATAATATCCAAGCCGTAGCCGAGACCGCCCGAACTTACCGACGAAATAATTTCAGTGATTAAAATCGCGACGCGCCCCAAAGTTTTCGTGTCGAAGTAAAGATTTAGAATCGTGAGCTTGCCGCCGCGATAAGTGAAGTCCGCGAAGATTTGGAGCTTGCGTTCGTTGCTGTAAAGATTCGCCACGTCTCTTGAATGAACTTTGGCGGAAAACTTTTTATCGGCGGCGAAATCCTTAACGATTGGAATATAATCAAAGTTCCAACGTGGCTTGAAGTTGAATTGCGCGGCGTCAATGTCATAATCCTTATCCTCAAGCAAGACAACGCCGACCGCCACCCCGCGAACCTCTTCCGCACGCGTCTTGAAATCCTCCGCTGATTCAAAGGCACGCCGCCCGCGCAGAACTTCGGCAATCTCCTTGAGCGTTGGGCGTTCGCCGAGAATTTTCTTTGAGCCGTCGATAATTTTCACGTTCTTCGACTGCTCGGCTTTAATTTCAATAGGCTGATGAAGATAAACTTGCACGTCCTCAAGGACAATCTCGCACGCGTCAAGGTCAACGTCAAAGTCCTCGTCCAAATCGATAACGGTATTATCGCAACCGACGTAAGTCACGCCGCGCCGATTGAGCGGAATCCTGAACTCGCCGCCGTAAAGATAAATCAACTGCGCCTCGTCCTTGAGAGCCGCTACAAGTTCGCCCTGCGTCTCGACGAACGCCGCCTTTCTGTCGTCGCCGGGAATCCTCTGCATAAAGAGCTGGCGTCGTTGATTCTTTGCGACCGTCGCGGAAATTTCTTCCAAATCCTCCGCCGATAAGCTATCAAGCGGCAGGTCGAACAGCTTGCAGATTAAAAGTTTCAAGTCCGCGTCGCTAGCCTCGTTGCTGATTGCCGCCGCGACCTTGCGTGCCTCCGCTGAATAAAAGTTTTCGGCGAACCACTCTTGCAAGTTCGGCTGTTGTGCAAAGTCAACCAGTTCCGCCAATGAAAAGTTTTCCACGACCTCGCGCTTTGAATGGAACGCGAATAAATTCCTTTCCATGTCTTGCCCTCCAATAAAAAACTAATCGCTTTACAACGATTGACTTTCTGCTATAATCGTTGCCAAGCGATAGATGGTCGGCTCTCTCCTCAATGAGGGGAGGTGATGCACCATGACGAAATACGAAATCGCATCTCTGATTGTCCAGGGTCTCAATCTGGTTGTGTCAGTGCTCGCGTACCTCGACTAAGTCGGGTAGCGGGTTTGCCACCGCAAAACGGCTCTTGACCTAAATCCACACGTTTCTGACTATGGGAGAGGGTCGACGCGCCAACATCGACTCACCCGCGCTCCGTTTATGACGGGGCGTTTTCGATTTGAATTATAATCGACGCTCAAAGATTTTTCAAGAAAAAGTTTTTCACCAGTGATACGGTTCGTGACGATTGATTTTGAACGCCCGATAGATTTGTTCGACGAGGACGAGCCGTGCCATTTGATGAGTAAACGTCATCTTAGACAAACTTAATCGGAAGGACGCCGCTTTCCTGAGTTCGTCACTCAAGCCGAACGCCCCTCCGATTACAAATGTCAAATTGCTTACGCCGTCAACGTTAAGCGCGGCGATTTTCTTTGCTAAGTCCTCCGAGCTTAACGCCGCGCCCGAAACGTCCAAGACACACAGCCACGAGCCTTGAGGAACGAGCGATAAAACTTTTTGTCCTTCCTCTTCGACCGTGCGACATTCGGGCACCTCGCGAACTTCAAGCGTTGCGAACTTCCGCAGACGCTTTAAATATTCCGCGACGCCCTCGACTAAAAATTTTTCCTTGAGCTTGCCGACGACGATTAAATTTATCCTCATTGTCTGGAAGGTTGCGGCATCTCTTCCAACGTCACTTCAACGGTCTCTTGTCTGCCCTCTCTGTCGAAGAGAACTTTGACTTTGTCGCCGACCTTGTGCGACGCGACCTCGTTGCGAACTTCAGTTACCGAGTTGACTTCCTTGCCGTCAATGCTAAGGAGAATGTCGCCGCGTTGGAAGCCTGCGCGACCGGCGGGCGAATCAATCGCGATCTGGAAGACGTAAACGCCTTTATCAATCGTCAGCTGATAGCCGTAGCGGGCGGCAGTAGGTTTATCAAAAATCGTCACGCCCAAGTAAGGACGAGCCACGTAACCTTTTTCCATAAGCTCATTGACAATCGTTTTGACTGTGTTAATCGGAATGGCAAAGCCCATGCCCTCGACGCCGTTGGTGGCAAGCTTAGCACTGTTAATGCCGATGACTTCGCCGTCCGCGTTGACTAATGCGCCGCCCGAATTACCAGGACTAATCGCCGCGTCAGTCTGCAAAAGTTTAACGCGCTTGTCGTTAAGGTCAAGGGTTCGATTGAGCGCACTGATAACGCCGACCGTCACCGAGCCTTGAAACTCCAAGCCCATAGGGTTGCCGATAGCGATAGCGGGTTCACCGACGACGACTTCATCAGAATCGCCGAGTTCAGCCGTCGGCAAGTCTTTTGCGTCGACCTTAACAACGGCAATGTCCGTCATCTCGTCGGTTCCGATAAGTGTACCGTTGACCGTGTTGCCGTCCGAGAGGGAAACGATAATTTCCTTTGCGCCCGCGATAACGTGATTGTTCGTGATGATGTAACCGTCGCTCTTGAAGATGACGCCGGAGCCGACGCCTTCCGTCTCGAAGGTTCTATCGAAAAAGTCACGGGCAATCGCTTTATTGGTTATGCCGACGACAGCGGGGCCAACAGTCCTAGCCACGCGCACGGCGGGAGTATTCCTCGCATCGGAAATTCTTACATTGCTTTCCGGTTGATTGGCAGACTTAGGAGCCGCCTCCGTGTGTGCCGTTTGAGTTACTGCAGTCTTCGTTTCCGACGGGTTATCAGATTCGTTATCGCCCGTCAAGCCTCCACAGCCTCCCAACGTCAACGCCGCCGCTACTGCCGCCGCACATATTATCTTTGCAATTTTCTTAGACTTCATGCCTTAAGCACCTCCGTGGTCATTGTAAATTTTGCGTCGCCGATTGTCAATTTTAATTTCGATTATAATTGACTTAGAGGGCGTCGAAGGAATATAATTAGTCAGCATTAAACAATGGAATGATTGTTTGTTAGGGAGGGACACATCATGTTGAACGCAGTCAACGCGAGTTTCTTAAAGTCTTATCAGAGCGTCGGGCAGTTCGGCAATCAGGCAACGACTGCAAATAAAGCTACTGCCGAGCAAAATCCTGTAGCGAGCTTCGTAGGCGACGATGCGACCGTTGAAATCTCCAACGAAGGTTTAAGTGCTTTGGTTCAAGCCAACGGCACCGCTAAGTCCGATGAGAATCAACTTTCTGACAAGGCAAAGAGTTTCTTAGCGAATCTTCGCGAGAAGTACGGCGACTATGACTTCATCGTATCCAATGACATGGACACCACAAAGACGGTCGGCAGTACTAAGGAGTATTCAGTCATGTTCACCGCCGAAGAGATTGAGAAAATGGCGAACGACGAAGAATACGCCTCAAAGATGATGGGGCAAGTCGGCAATGCCGTCGACATGCTCAAAGATCTTTCGGAAAAGGACTTGGGCGAGGGCGTGCAGTTCTCGCAACTCAGCGTTTCTTTCGACGGCGAAGGCAATATGAAGCTTTTTGCTCAGTTAGAGAAACTTTCCGCCGATCAGCAAGAACGTTTGGAAGCCGCTAAGGAGAAACGCGCCGAGGAAACTAAAGACTCCGAGAAACAAAATCAAATCGACAACAATGAGAGCGAGTTTACTAGTATTATCTTCCAGAGCGCGGACGTTGAAGCGTCTAGCCCGGAAGAGTTATACGAAAAGATTGTAGGGCTTAAGTGGGAAGAATTGCCCAAAGAGGAAGCACTCATCTAATTACATGACGTTTAAACAAAAACCCCCGTCACTCACGAAGAGCGGCGGGGCAACTTTTAAAAAGTTGAAAAATAATGGTCGCGGTGCCGCATTCGATGATTTGGAGCTAATTGCCGCGTATATGATAAAAAACCCCGTCACTCACGAAGAGCGGCGGGGCAACTTTTAAAAAGTTGACAAATAATGGT
>CAMNLS010000123.1 GCA_946543495.1 uncultured Selenomonadales bacterium
CGTCGAATTTCTCTCAGCCCCGTGATGATATTGTCGTAATCGTTCCAATCGGCGTTTCTTATGATAGTGACCTTGAACAGGTTGAGCGCGTGACTGTGGAGATTGCCCGCGAACTTCAGATTAAGATTGACGGCTATGAACCACGCCTCGATTCAGAAGGCATTGACAGGAATAAACTTGCGCCCGTCGTCCGCTATCAAGCCTTTAACGATTCGTCGATTGACTTCAATACCGTTATGCACGTCCAAACTTTTACTAACCAATATCTTTTAAAGCACGAGTTCATTAAGGCAATTACCAAGCGTTATCGCGAAGAGGGCATTAACATTCCGTTCCCGATTCGCACGCTCGATTTGCCTGATGATAAAAAAATTGACTTAAGGAAGTGATAGCTTATGGTTGTTGACGGCGTTAAGGTGAACTTCATCGGCATTGACGACGCCACACGCGATGAGGCTACCAATTACGTTGCCTATGTTCGCGGACGTGTAAGCATGCCGGTAAAGACGATTAATGTTAAGCTGTGTGATGACGGCATGGTTGATGTCAGCTACACGGCACGCGGCGAGAAGTTTGAACGTATCAGAAGAATTACCGGTTATCTGGTCGGCACGACTGACCGTTGGAACGACGCTAAAAAATCGGAAGAACACGACAGAGTTAAGCACAACATCTATTAATGAACCTAAGCAAAACAAAATTAACCTCCGCAACCTGCGCGGAGGCTTTTTTTGTTTAAGCGTCAATGTCTACGTCAATTATCCCCGCCGCATACGGCGCAATTTCGTAATGCTGGAAGACGAAGTGCACGTGTAAGTTTGAGTCCCAATAAAAATCTTCAGGCAACTTCTTCAGCGGTAAAGCGTCGGGGAAAAGATAAATATTCTCGCGCGCGGATTGTTCACGAAGCTTTTGCTCTAAACGTTCGACTAAGTAACCTTCCCTCAAGCCTTCGCCGACCTCCGTCAGATAATCCAAGCCCATACGATTGCCGCTCGACGTGTTGAAGTTCAAAGCGTGTTGCCAAGTCGCAGGGTGCACCGCGCCTTCAAAGTATCGGCTCTCAGTCATGACTATGCTTAGGATAACCGTGCCGCCCGCCTGATTGGAGCCGACCTCGTAGCTCGTGCGTGCGTCAAGGACTTTGCGGTCATAGTATTGGGCGTCATAGTGCATTCCCTTGATAAAACTCATAAGCTCTTCTTGAATCTTACGGTTAATCTTTTGGTCAATCGCCGCGTCTCCAGTGCTCACGACGGGATAAGTTAGTTTCTCGTCGCCGTTGAAGTGAGCCTCCTCAATCGTCGCCGCCCTCGCCGAACTCATCAACATCATCACGAACGCTAGCATCAAAAATATTTTCCGCATAACTCAACACCTCCGCGCAGATTATAACACATAGAAAAATTTGCGGTGACGTTTCTTTTCTGTTATGATTGCTAAAAACTTTTGAGGCAAAGCGATGATTCAACTCGATAACGTTACAAAATACTACGGCGAACGGCTCATCTTCCGCGACGTGAGCTTTAAAATCGTTGACGGCGAACACGTCGGCATCGTCGGCAAAAACGGCGCGGGCAAATCCACGCTGATTAAAATTATGACGGGCTTGGAACCATTCGACGCGGGCACAATCGGCGGACTTCGTGCGGAGGATATTGGCTTTGTCGAACAAACGCCGCACTTCACTGCCACGACGCTCCTTGATGAAATGTTGACCATCGGCGTTGAGAAATTCCAAGCGCGGAAAGTTTTATTCGGGCTGGGCTTCACGGAGTCGGAGCTTGATAAAAATCCGAATCACTTCAGCGGCGGCGAGTCGGCAAAAATTTCCTTGGCTAAAGCTCTGCTAAACGAGCCGCGCATTTTAATCCTTGACGAGCCGACCAATCACCTTGATATTTATTCGATTGACTTCCTTGAGGATTTCGTTAAGAATTATCGCGGAACAGTCATAGCCGTCACTCACGATAGGCATTTCCTTCAACAGTGCGTCGAAAAGATTTTGGACATGGAAGGCGGGCGTGCGACGCTCTACCCCGGCAACTATGAAAAATTTGTACAGCTTAAGCAGGAACGACGCATGGCGGAGTTAAAAGCCTACGAAAAGCAGCAGGAGGAGATTGCTAAACTTGAAGACTTCGTGCGGCGTAATAAAGTTCGGGCGTCGACGGCAAAACGTGCGCGCAGTCGTCAAACAATGCTTGACCGCATGGAACGCTTAGAGAAACCGCCGTCAACAGCTACTGCCGCTATCAGATTGGGCGAAGCCGCCGAATCAGCTAACCGCGTCTTGATTGTGGAAGGCGTCAACTTCAAGGGAATAATCAAAGACTTCGACGCGGAGATTTTCAAGGGCGAGAAGGTCGGCTTAATCGGTCGCAACGGCGTCGGCAAGTCAACGCTGTTAAAAATCATCGTCGGCGAGCTTAAAGCGGATTCGGGCGAAATAAAAATCGGCAACCGCGTCAAGGTCGGCTACCTCTCTCAAGGGCACGAAGAACTTAACGATAATCGCACGCCGCTTGAGGAATTGAACTACGAATTCGGCTTGACGGAAGGACAAGCGCGTTCGGAGCTGGCACGATTAAATTTATTTGCGCAAGTCGTCGAAAAGCCGATTAAAGATTTATCTGGCGGCGAGAAAACTCGCGTGGCACTGACGAAATTAATTTTGACAGGCGCAAACTTCCTAATCCTTGACGAGCCGACGAATCATTTAGATTTACCAGCGCGGGAGGCAATCGAATCAGCGTTAAACGAATTCGACGGCACAATCTTAATCGTTACGCACGACCGATATTTACTTGACAAAGTGGCGACGCGGACAATAGAGTTAGGAATGAGGACTGAGGAATTAGTAATTAAAAAGGAGCTGCCGCCAAAGCCTCAACCACTGAAAGCTGAAAGCTCCAAGCTGAAAGCTAACCCGCAAGCATTAAACAAAGTCGAGGCGCAAATAAAAATGGCGGAAATGGAATTAAAAATGATTGAGCATGAGATAAACAGCGCAGTCAAGCCCGAAAAGTTGACGGAGCTTGCGGCGGTTCATGAATTGAAACTCGCTGAGATTGACGAACTTTATTTACGCTGGGAGGAATTGCAATGTTAAAGACTTTGCCGATTATCATTGCTATTGTCCTATGTTTTTCAAACCTTGGCTTTATAAATTTGGGCGGACGCATAACGGATGACGATTCGATAAACGTAGCCGACGCGCACGCCCCACGCAACCACTTGACGCAGGATAAGGAAGTTAAAACTGCCGTGATTGGCGAAGTATATAACTTCGAGGACGCTACCGACACGCCCGCACAAGATATTCAAGAAGAAATCATTCCGCGTGAACAAAATATCCTGCGCCTTTACTGGGACATCATTCCTAACGCCGTTAAGTATGAAATTTTTATCGCGGGCAATTCTCTCTTCGCATTTACTAATGGAATTGAAATTCCCGTCGATAATGTTAATGCAAAGTTCCAAGTCAACGCAATTTCTTTGGAAGGCACGACTATTCAAAACAAATTGCCGATTGTCACCCTAGACACCAACCCAACGGCTCCACTTACGACTACAGAGTTTGATAAAATGGATTATCCGCCGATTTATCCCGTTTACTCATGGATTCCGACGAGCGGCGCAAATCATTACGAAATTGAACTCATAAAGGACGGAAAAATCATTCGCCGCTATTTTACGAACGCTCAAACGCAAGATGATGACTTTGATTTATATGATAAGGTGCCCGTGCTTGACGAAGGCGAATATTTTTGGCGAGTTCGCGGTTTAAACCAAGAAAATCAGCCAATTACTAAATGGTCAACTAAAAATGCCGCAAATAGTTTCGAGGTCAAGCATCAAGTTAGATTTTGCGCGTTGGGAGACAGCATAACGCACGGAGGAGGCTCAATTTCCGTTCCTCCGTCGACTGTAATGTATAATTGGGAGACTTATTGCGCCATTCCAGTTAAAAATTTGGGCAGAAGCGGCGATACTACGGCGGAAATGTTAGCTCGCTTTGATAATGACGTTTTGCCATTCAGACCGGAAGTTTTATTCATCATGGCGGGCGTAAATGACTATCGAGCGAACATTTTAGGCGCGGAATCGGTCGAAAGCTTAGAAATTATTCGTGATAAATGCGAACGCAACGGAATTAAGCCCGTTTTCCTCACTCCGACGCCTCTTAACCCCATGCAAATTCAAAAAATTGGCTTCATTGAGTTGCCGCCAGAGGATTGGCAAGAACATCAGCGATTTATTTGCAACTGGATACGCGACCAAGAATTTTTTATCGACGTAAACGAAAAACTCACCGACGCCGACGGAAATTTAATTGATTCGTTGAGCATTGACGGCTTGCACCCAGACGCCGAAGGCAAAAAAATAATCGGCGAGGCTGTTGCCGATTGGTTAGATAAATATTTGAACTTGAAGTGAACTAA
>CAMNLS010000124.1 GCA_946543495.1 uncultured Selenomonadales bacterium
CTCATTTTATCCCTGCTTTTTCTTTTAGGTTACAAACACTTTAGCAGGATTCTATGTTTTTTTCATTTGTTGCACTTACTTTGTACATTCAAGGGATAAAAAAAGCCGAGCCGTTCAAAGCTTGGCGTTATTTTTTTGCAAAGATGGTTCGCATCTCCTCCGATTGAAAAACTTCTTGCACGTTGCCGAATTTCATCACGCGCTTATTCAGGAGGATAACTTTGTCGGCGAATCGTTCAACCATTTCCAAATCGTGCGAGATTAAAAGTATCGCCATGTCCTCTGCGGCTTTGAGTTCAGCGACGAGTTCATAAAAAATTTTCATGCCAACTTTGTCGACGCCGCTAATCGGTTCGTCAAGGAGTAAAAGGTCGGGCAACGGGTCAAGCGCAAGGGCTAACAGAATTCGTTGCAGTTCGCCGCCTGAGAGTGCGCCGAGTCTCCGGTCGATGAGGTGTTCAGCCTTGACACGCCGGAGATTTTTTATTACGCGCTCGCGAATGAACGTTGAACTGCATAGCCAGACCGGTCGCCACGTGAGGCACGCCATAAATAAATCAAGGACAGTCGTCGGGCTTGTCACGTCGAATTTCAAAGTTTGCGGAACGTAGCCGATAATCGGGCGGAGGTGTTCGCCCTTTGCGTCGAAGTAGTTTAGATTGCCCGCGTGATTAACTTCGCCGAGTATCGACTTAAGCAACGTTGACTTGCCTGCACCGTTTGGTCCGATTAGCGCGGTGAGTTCGCCGCAATGAATCGTAAAGTTCACGTCCTCAAAGATAATCAATTCGCCGACCTTGACGGAAAAATTTTCTATCTGCGTTGTGCAAAGCTTGGAGTGATTGTGTTTCATATCGATAACCTTTTGAACAGTTTAACTGCCAACCACAATAAAATTATCGCGTAGGCTAACAGGATTAAGAACGACATCAAATTGAAGCCTTCGCGCAAAAGATAGCTCGTGTGAGTGAGCGGCAAAATTTCTATCACGAAACGGACGACGGACGGAAGCTCTGCCGTGCTAAAGAATGTTCCACACAAGAAGCTCATCGGCATTAGTAGATACGTGTTGACTTGCGCAAGTTCTTCGTAGGTCTGAACCTTCAATGCCGCGCAGAAACATACGCTCGCGAAGATAATCGAGTTCAACACGACGACGCTAAAAAAGTTCAGCGGCTCAAAGTTCAAGCCCGCGCCGAAGCTCAACGCCACGCTCAGAATCAATGCCGTCGAGATTAACGCCCGAACGACTGCTGATAAAACTTTGCCGACCACAAACGCGGAAGGCTCAATCGGTGCGCTTAGATATTCTTCAAGGCTCTTATGATAGACACGCTCGGCGTGGACGGTGGTAATGCTCATGTAGCTGACGTTCATTGTGTTGAGGGCGACGATGCCCGGAACGAGGAAGTCAAGGTATGTACCCGACGCAATGTTGATATTCTTCCCTAAGCCCCAGCCGAACGCAACCAGATAAAGGACGGGCGTCACGAGCCGCGACAAGATGAATTTCTTTAGCCGACGACGCAAAACAATCCAATCACGCCACATGACGGTTGCAACGTCTTGAATCATGCCTTCAGCCGTTCGAGGCGTTCAATTTCTTTTCTATGATTCTCCAACGCGTAGCCGATTCGGATATGCTCTTCCTCCGTGAAGTCGGGATTTTGATACGCCGCCGATATTTTTTCAAGCCGCGCCCGCACTTCGGCAAGCTCGTCTTCCAAAATAAATTTATCTTTGAGCGCAAGCCCGTAGACAGATAAAATTTGTTCACGCGTCGTTGGATAGTAAGAGTCTTCGCCCGACACCTCGCCGATTAACTTTGCAAGCTCCAAGACGATTTCAAGCGGCGGTTTGCCCGCGTTTATTGAGTTAGTCAACGTTGTACGAAGTTCTTGAGCTGCGCCGTAAAATTTTTTCTCCGCCAAGTGAACCTCTCCTTTTTAGTGCAAAGATAACATAATCACGCCCGCTATGCAAAGTGCCGCGCCGAAAATTTTTTGCGCCGTGATTTGTTCGTGATAGAAGACTCCGCCGACTACAAGCATAGCCAACGCAATCGAAATGCTTACGATTAATGATGCCGTCGACAGCTCGCCGCCCGCCCGATAAATCATCACGAACGCCGCCTCCACTCCCGTTATCGATAATCCCATTAAGACGCATGCCCAATTACTCCGCGCCGCCTCGACTAAAATTTTTTCATGCGGCGTAAGGAAGAATAAAATCGCGCTCGCAAGCAAAGCCGTCGCATAGTTGACAACGAGTCCCATAAAAGCGTTCTGGTCGGCGGGAATAGACTTGCTTGCAATGTGATAAAGCACGTTGGCGAACACCGCGACTGCTATCGGCAAAAGAATCATCTTGTCACCTCCCAAAAATAAAATGCGTCATCTGGCGACAACACACGAAAATTTTTTGCAATAATAAGCACGTCACTTTTCTTTGTCAAGGCAGGAAATATAATAAAGCTCGTTGAAATAACAATGAACTTTTTCGTCAAAGTGTCCATTCTGTGAGCGGCAAATATAAATCTTGCTAAAGAGCGGGCTAACTGTTATCATATAGAAAAGCTGAGGAGGCAGCGCAATGCGAAGAAGAAAAGGTTTTAACTGGTTTGCGTTGATGATGTTCGCGATGATTGCTTACTTCTCGACGGTTTTAATTTCTCAACAAGTGCACTTGGCGCACGTAAGTGAAAGTCAGCGTATCGCCGATAAAAGGTTGGAGAAAGCAAAGGCTACAAACGAAAAATTACGTCAAGAACTTGCAGACCTAAAGGACATCAACAACATTGAGAAATTGGCGCGCGAAGATTTAGGGCTTGCCAAAGAAGGCGAGATGCCCTATCAAGCGACGCGGCCATAAAAAAATTTTTTTGGAGGACGGTATTTTGGCAATGGAAGCAGGAAGCATTGTGGAAGGCAAAGTCACTAAAATCACGAACTTTGGAGCTTTCGTGGAATTGGAGGAAGACAAAGTCGGGCTGATTCACATCTCGGAGGTCGCTGACGTTTACGTTAATGACGTGCACGATTTCCTTAGCGAGGGCGATAAGGTTCAAGTTAAAGTCGTAAACATAGACGGCAACAAGATTGCGTTGTCTTTGAAACAGGCAAAGTTAAAGCCGCCCGAAAGCGACGGTCAAAGCTTTAGACAGAATCGTCGCGGAGACTTTCGCAAGCCACAAGGCAAAATGTCGACCTCATTTGAAGACAAGCTATCGAAGTTTTTAAAGGACAGCGACGAGCGTTTGACTGACCTAAAGCGGAAGACCGATTCTAAGCGCGGCGGACGCGGCTCAAGACGTTCGGATTAAACTTGTTATCTTCATGTCATTGGTTAAACGGTTCATTGACACCTGCGCGGCTGAAAAGCTCTTCGACGGCGTGCACAAGGTTTTAATCGCGGTGTCGGGCGGCGCAGATTCGTTGGCGTTAGCGGAGCTTATGATTAATTCGCAACGGCGTTTCGGCTTAGAACTTTGCATAGGGCACTTTGAACACGGCTTGCGCGGACAAGAATCAATTGACGACGCGGCATTTGTCAAAGCCTACGCCGAAGAACGCGGAATAAAATTTATAGGCGGTAGCGGAGACGTTAAGTCATTCGCGGCGGCTGAAAAAATTTCCGTCGAGACTGCGGCACGAATTATGCGCTACGAATTCTTCAGCAAACTGAACTTCGACGCGATTGCCTTAGCTCACCACGCTGACGACCAAGCCGAGACGATACTTATGAGACTGATACGCGGGGCAACGTCTTCGGGCTTGTCGGCGATGAAGTTTAGAACTTTTTCTAAGGATTACGGCTTGTTGATTCGTCCGTTGCTTAGGTTCAGGAAAGACGAGCTTGAAGCCTTTTGCCGCGAAAAAAATTTATCGCCACGCATTGACGCAACAAACTTTGAACTTGACGCGACACGCAATAAGATTCGGCTTGAGCTTATCCCGACGCTTGAAAGATTTAATCCCGAACTCATCGAAACACTTTGCAGGTTAGCGGAGGTCACGGCGGAAGAGTCGGACTTTATCGACGCGCAAGCAGAAAAAATCTTTCCCGCCGTCGTCAAGGGCAATTCAATCGTCCGCGCAGAATTCCTAAAGCTCCACCCCGCACTTCAACGCGCTGTCATAAAAAAGTTTCTGATTCAAGTCACAGGCTCGATAAAAGATTTTGGCTTCGTGCACTTTGAAGGCGTCCGAAGAGTTTTAATCAATGGTCTATCGGGCGTCGAATTACCAAAGAACTTACGAGCAAATTTGGTAAGAGGAAAACTCTCCATAACGAAAAATTTTTATTGAAAGGAATGATTGCTTTGAAGAGTAAGGAAGATTACATCGAACGCGTGCTGTACACCGAGGAGGAAATCGCCGCCCGCGCCA
>CAMNLS010000125.1 GCA_946543495.1 uncultured Selenomonadales bacterium
TAAACCCGCCGATGTCGAAGCCGCCGCCGTTAAAGTTTTGCTTGCGATGACGTTCCATTGCCTCGAAAGACTTCTTGGCTTCCTTCACAGTATCTTCGTAGGACTTTATCGCGTCATAGAGTTCAGGGTCGCCGCCTGCTCGTTGCCAACGCCTATCGTCTTCGCGAATTTCATTCATCCAAGCTTCGTCTTCCTTCTTCCAACGCTCAATATCTTTTTTGAACTGTTTCTCAGGGTCGCCGAAGACTTCATCGAAGAATCCCATACAATCACCCCGCAAATTTTCTTTAGGGGCAGTGTACATTAAAGCGCAAGCGAAGTCACTTACCCGCGGGGTAACTTCAGCTATAAATTTTTCAAAGCGTCGGCGAGTTCTTCAGGGGTTAAAATCTTCTGCGGGAGCTTGAAACCTTTTCGGCGAAGTCGTTCGGCAATCTCGACGGCGACGGGGACATCAAGCCCTAAGCGTTTCATTTCCTTGACGTCAGTAAAAATTTCGCGCGGCGTGCCGTCTCGTATGATTCGCCCGCTTTCCATTACGAAGACCCTTTGCGCGTTCGCTGCCTCTTCCATAAAGTGCGTTATGTAAATTATCGTCTTGCCTTGCGCATGCAGTCGCTTGACCAGCTCCAGAACTTCGCGGCGACCTTGCGGGTCTAGCATGGCAGTTGGCTCGTCGAGGACGATAATTTTTGTTTGCATGGCTATCACGCCCGCGATAGCTATTCTTTGCTTCTGCCCGCCGCTTAATTTGCTCGGCGCGAACTTTTTATAATCAGTCATGTTCACGGCGTCTAAGGCAAGGTCGACACGTTCGCGAATCTTATCGGGCGCGATGCCTAAGTTCTCCAAGCCAAATGCAACGTCGTCTTCCACAATCGCCGCAACAATCTCACTATCGGGATTTTGAAAGACCATGCCGACTTTCTCGCGTACGTGCCAAAGATTTTCTTCCTGCGCAGTGTCTAGCCCGTTGACAAAAATTTTCCCGTCCGTCGGGAGCAAGAGCGCGTTGAAGTGTTTAGCAAGCGTCGATTTGCCGGAACCGTTCGTGCCGATTATCGCGACGAATTCGCCCGCCTTAATTGTAAAGCTCACGTCGTCAAGGGCAACCTTATCGCCCGAAGAACTTTTATAGACGTGGCGCAAATGTTCAGCGTGAATCACTTTGCGGCGATAAGCTCAATTTCGCACAGTGCGCCCGCCGGCAAGTCTTTGACCGCCACGCAACTACGCGCAGGCTTGCTGATGAAATATTTCTCGTAGACAGCATTGAACGCTTTAAAGTCCGCGATGTCAGCAAGGAAACACGTCGTCTTGAAAACTTCGCTGAAGTCGTAGCCGGCTTCCTCCAATATCGCCGCCAAATTTTTACAACATTGCTCGGCTTGCCCTTCGATAGTCTTCGCAACGATTTTTCCTGTAGCAGGGTCGATAGCGATTTGCCCCGACGTGTAAAGTAGCCCGTTGACCTTAATAGCTTGGCTGTAAGGACCAATGGCCGGGGGCGCGTTGTCCGTGTGAATACTTCTCATTTCGTTACCTCCAAAGTTTTTGAATTATAGTCGAGTTTCTTGCTCGGTTGTAAATCTTTGAGCGGCGCATTGATGAATTGGGAGACTGCCGCCGCCGTCACGTCGAAGTTATCAAGGAAGGTCGTATGCCACGCCTTTGGCACGACGCATAACCGCGAATTCGATAGCAACTGATGCGCTTCCAAGACGGTGATAACAGGCGCGTGATCGTCTTCGTCGCCGACTATCAACAGGACGGGGCATTTAATCTTTCCGAACGTCTCCGCGCCGATTGATTGTTTACTCCAAAAGCTCATGTAGTCGCTCATGAATTCTTGCCAACGCTCCGGTTCCGGACGAATTTTTTTCTGCGCGGCAAAAAATTTCTCGTCAATCTTCTCAAGTTCAGCAAGGTTTATTTCCGACGGGAAATAGCCCGCCTTGAGAGTACCTGCGCCTATTGCCGTGATTCGTTCGACGCGTTGGGGATAAAGCGCGGCGATTTCGTAGGCTGTATAAGCTCCGTCGCTGAAGCCGAGGATTTGAACTGGCTCGGAAATTCTCAAGTCGTCGAGGATTGCTAAAGCGTCGTCGGCTTTTTGTTTGTAAGTCAAAGGCTCGTGACCGATTTCCGAACGACCGTGCCCGCGTGTCGACATAACTATAAGCTTATGATTATTTTTCAGCTTATCAAGGAGCTTGCCAAATTCATAAGGCGAACCGACTCCGCCGCCGTGAAGAATCAAAATCGGCTCACCCGCGCCGTAGACTTCATAATAAATCATTGCGTCATCCGCGCGAACGTAGCTACTAGCCTTCAAGTTGTCGCCGTAAGGCGTAGAAGAGCCAGGATTATCGCCTTGCGTGAAATACCTTGCCGCGTCCGCCGTCGAATTTCCAAAGACTAAAGCTACTGCAACCGCTCCCGCCAAAAAGGTTTTCTTCATGCTATTGCCTCCCAAAAATTCTTTGCGCGTATTTTAATCAATTACCTGCGCTTTGTGAAGAGCTTCAAAGGTTTTTCAGATTGAACTGTTATATTGGCGGCAAATATTTTTCGGAAAGGAAGATGCGCAATGAGAGTTCTTTACGGCGTCTTGGCACTCATTTTTATTTTAAGTTCATTCGCCACGCCCGCGCAGGCGGCGCAGAAAAAAATCTTCATCAACACGGCAAGTCGTCTGATGACTTTCTATGACGGCGATATTAAAATTGCAGTCTATCATCTCGGACTTGGCAAGGTAAGCACGCCGACTCCTTCGGGCTATTTCACAATCACGGAGAAGGCTATTAATCCTTCGTGGATAGACCCTGCCGACCCTGAATACGAAATTCCTTCGGGACCTGACAATCCGCTTGGTTATCGTTGGATGCAAATCTGGGGCAACTACGGTATTCATGGCACCAACCGCCCTGACAGCATTGGCGGCTACGTTTCAAACGGTTGTATAAGAATGAGGGAAGCGGACGTTGAAAAACTCTTTGATGAAGTCGAAGTCGGCACGCCCGTCGAGATAACTTATAATCGCGTCGTAGTGGAGAAGACGCCCGACGGTGAAGTTATTTATTACATTTACCCCGATGGCTACGGCATGCAAGATATTAACGTTGCCGACGTAAAGAAGTGGATTGAACCTTTTGGCGTGCTGGCGTTCGAGAGCGATTACGATATTTCGCAGAAGATTGAAGCGTCCGACGGTGAGCCGACTTACATTGGCAGACCTTACAACGTGGAGATTAACGGGCAAATTGCTCAGCCAACTGACGCGAACAATACCAGATTTTTTGCTAAGGCAGTCTTGCGCGACGGAATTTCTTATATGCCGGTCGTCCCCATTGCCAAGATTTTGCGTTTGAAGCTTGAGTGGAATAAGGTCGAGTCGACGCTTAAAAGTAAGTTCGGCAAGGTTGTTTGCTACGAGAAGAAAGACCAGCTTTATTGTAACGCCGATGACGCGCCGATTCTTTTCAACATAGAAGGCGGCTTGCAATCGGACGAGACCGGCGGAAAGATTTTCTCCTTTAAGTCACTGCCTGTAGTCGAGAAGCCGACCGTTGAACCGACGAAACCCGATAAGCCCGATAGGAAACGTAAAGATAACAAGGTTAAAGATGACAAGGTTAAAGATGACGAGGTTAAAGATGACGAGGTTAAAGATGACAAGGTTAAAGATGACAAGGTTAAAGATGACAAGGTTAAAGATGAGAGCAAAGCAGAGGCAGTTGAACACACATGAAAAAATTTTTAGTAGTCGACGGCAGTAGCATCTTCTATCGTGCCTTTTACGCCATGCCATCTTTGACGGCTCCGAGCGGCGAACCGACGGGCGCACTTGTCGGCTTCGCGAACATCATCTTAAAGATTATGCGTGAACGGTCGCCCGAATTGGGAGCAGTCGCCTTTGACGCCGCGAAGAAAACTTTCCGCAATGAAATCTTCCCCGACTACAAGGCGAACCGTCCTCCCATGCCCGACGAGCTTGCCGCACAACTGCCGCTGATAAGAGAACTCGTCGACGTTCTGGGCTTGAAGATTTGCGCGGCGGAGGGCTATGAGGCTGATGACATTATCGGGACGCTAGCAACGCAGGCTTGCAAAGAATTCCGCGTTGAAATTCTCACCGGCGACCGCGACGCACTCCAGCTGATAAATCAGACAACGCAAGTTTTGCTTAACAAGAATTCCGACGTGGAGACTTACGACGAGAAAAAATTTATCGCAGAATACGGATTTGCTCCCGCCTTGCTCGTCGATTACAAAAGCCTGCGCGGCGACCCGTCTGATAATATTCCTGGCGTCAAGGGCATTGGTCAGAAGACCGCGACGACTTTAATTAAGCAATTCGGCTCGTTGGAAAGCATT
>CAMNLS010000126.1 GCA_946543495.1 uncultured Selenomonadales bacterium
CCATAATCGCCAAGTCGCGTGCGGTCGTGTAGTGATTGGGGTCGGGCAAGCCGTTAGCGTTCGTGAAGTTCGTACCCGTCGCGCCGAGTTCTTGCGCCCGCTTAGTCATCAGCGCGGCGAAGTCGGCTACAGTTCCGCCGCAGTGTTCAGCTATTGCAATCGCGCCATCGTTGCCGCTGATTAACATCATGCCGTAAAGCAATTCGCCGAGCGGAATTTTTTCTCCAACGTCAAGCCACAACGTCGAGCCTTCAGCCCTGTAAGCTCCAGTACCGACGGTGACAATCTCATCAAGCCCGCCATGTTCAAGTGCCGTGATAAGTGTCATCATCTTAGTCGTACTCGCGGGGAACATGTGAGCATCGGCGTTGCGTTCGTAGAGGACGTGCCCCGTTGACGCCTCAATAACAATAGCCGACGTTGCTGTCACGTTCGGCAATACGTCATCGGGGGCAACGGGTCGCGTGTTCTGAATCGGCGTGACAGAGTAGCCGGGGTTAAGTCCCGAATTCTCGGAAGTAAGCGTTTGCATTGGGTGGGCGATTTCTCCGCGTGGTGCCTCGTCTAGCCGCATGAGTTCGGACGCGGGCATTCCTACCGCGCCAACCTCCACGCTCGTCATCAGCATCGACAGCGACATCATCGCCGCCACAAATCTTTTAAAGTTCAAGTGCATCTCTCCTCAGTAAATCTTGACATTGTCCTTGCCGAGTAAATCTATCAGCTCACTGCGCAAGGCAGGAGTATCAGAAACTTTTTGTTGTATGCGTTTCCATTCGCCGAACCTGTTCAAAGATATTCGACTGTCGCCGACGTGTTCGCCGAAGATTTTCTTTAGCTTAGCAAGCGTCGCGGGCTTGTCGAGTGATTCGGGTATCACCAACCAAAAGTCAGCCGTATAAGAGTCCGCCGCCGTGATTCTGTCCGCTAAGACTGTTGGCGTATCGTTCGAGCTGTCGACGCGCCCTTCAATCACGACGACTTCATCGACCAACGCCACGCCGAAACTTTTGCTGAAGACGTTCGGGAAGAGCGTAACATCAATCGTGCCGTCAAAGTCCTCAACCTTAAGGAACGCCATCGAATCGCCGCGCTTAGTCGTGATTCGCCGAACCTCCGTGATAATCCCGCCGACCTTAATGCGTCTGCCCGTGAACCTGTCTAAGTCTTTACTCGTCTTGAGCGCGGAAAATTTTTCTCGTAAGGCGTCGAGCGGGTGACCCGATATGTAAAAGCCGAGTGTCTCCTTTTCCCACGCGAGGATTTCTTTTGGCGAACTCTCTTTAACGTCGGGGATAACTTCGTTTGTCTCGTGCAGTTCCTCTTCGCCGAAAAGATTTATCGCGCCGCTTAGTCGTTCTTGATAACGCTTAGTGCCCGCCTCCATTGCCGAATCAAGAGCCGCAAGCAGTGCCGCCCGCCGCTTGTCTATGCTGTCGAAGGCTCCGCACTTTATCAAGTTCTCTAAGCTACGTCGCGGAACCTTTTGAGCCTCAAGCCGACCACAGAAGTCAGCCAGCGATTTAAACTTGCCGCGCCGTCGTTCGTTGATAATGTAATCGACAGTCATAATGCTAACAGTCTTTATCGCCGCCAAGCCGAAGCGAATTGCTCCGCCGTCAACCGTGAAATGACCCGAACCCGCGTTTATATCCGGCGCAAGAACTTTTATTCCGAGCCGCCGTGACATTTCGATATAACCAGCAACCTTTTCAATGTCAGGCGTGCCCGACATAATCGCCGCCATGTACTCCGCCGTATAGTGTGCCTTAAGGTAAGCCGTCTGCCAGGCAAGCAAGCCATAAGCCGCCGAGTGTGATTTATTAAAGCCGTAGTCCGCGAAGTGCGTTAATAGCTCAAAGATTTTTTCCGCTAAGGAAGAGTCGACGCCGTTTGATTGACAGCCGCGCAAGAAGTTTTCCTTCTGCGCCAAGAGGATTGAAGCTTTCTTCTTGCCCATTGCCCGCCGCAGAATGTCAGCTTGACCCAACGTGAAGCCCGCTAACGTCTGAACGATTTGCATGACTTGTTCTTGATAGAGTATGACGCCGAACGTTTCCTTGAGTATCGGCTCAAGTTTCGGGTGCAAATAATTTGTGACCTTGCGTCCGTGCTTGCCCGCGATGAAGTCTTCAACCATGCCCGACCCTAAAGGACCCGGACGATACAAGGCGACTGTCGGTATTAAGTCCTCGAAACCTTCGGGGCGCAACTCCTTGACAAGTGCCGTCATGCCCGCCGACTCCATTTGAAAGACTGCGCCCGTCTTGCCCGCCGAGAGCATTGCCGAAGTCTTTTTATCGTGCAGAGGAATCATTGACAGTTCAAAGTCAACGCCGCGTGAAGCTTTGACGTTCTCCAAAGTCTCAGCCATAATCGTTAGTGTTCGCAGTCCGAGGAAGTCCATCTTCAATAGTCCAAGCTCTTCGATTTTGTCTTTGTCGTATTGCGTGACGAGGACGCCGTTTGACAGCTGCAACGGAACAATTTCATCAAGCGGAACCTTCGAGATGACCACGCCCGCCGCATGTACCGACGAATGACGCGGTAGCCCTTCCAACTTCCCAGCGAAGTCAAGGATTCGTTTTGATTCTGAATTGCCTTCGTATTCGTCGCGCAGGTCGTTTGACTTCTTCAAGGCATCGGCAAGCGTAATGTTAAGGACATTGGGAATCATCTTGACGAGCCGCGAACTTTCCGAGTATGACACGTTGAGCACGCGGGCAACGTCACGAATAGCCGCCTTAGCCGCCAACGTCCCGAACGTCGCGATTTGACAGACTTTATCGGAGCCGTAACGTTTGCGAACGTAAGCAATAACTTCATCGCGGCGCATGTAGCACAAGTCAACGTCGATATCGGGGAGCGTGACGCGTTCGGGATTGAGGAAGCGTTCAAAGAGCAGATTATATTTCAACGGGTCAAGCTCGGTAATCTCCAAGACGTAAGCGACGAGACTGCCCGCCGCCGAACCTCTGCCAGGGCCTACGGGGATTTTATTTCGCCGCGCAAAGTTAATGAAGTCGTAGACAATCAGAAAGTAACCGTCGTAGCCCATGCCGTGAATAATTTCGAGTTCATGATTGAGCCGCGTTTTAATCTCGTCCGTCAACGTTTCGTAGCGGTCGAGAATTTTTTTATAGCAAAGGTCGCACAGATAGTCGGCGGCGGCGGTGTAACCTTCGGGCAATGGGAATTCGGGCATTTGGAAGTTGCCGAACTCAAGCTTGACATTACAACGCTCGGCAATCTTCAAGGTGTTGTCGCAAGCCTCAGGCGTATCGCTGAAGAGTTCGCGCATTTCCTCCTCCGACTTCAAATAGTAATCGTCGGAAGAAAATCTTAATCGCTTGTCGTCGTTGATTGTCTTATTCGTTTGAATGCAAAGCAACAAGTCATGGAACTCGGCATCTTCGCGGCGCACGTAGTGTGAATCATTCGTGGCGACAAGCGGAATGTTAAACTCGGCTGAAAGTTTTTTAAGCGCGTAACGAACCTTCGCCTCCTCGTCGAGTCCGTGATTCTGTATCTCCAAAAAAAAATTATCCCGCCCGAAAATCTCCACGTATTCGGCGACAAGTGCTCTTGCGTGCTCAAAGTTGTCATTGATGATGGCGCGCGGAATTTCTCCAGCGACGCACGCACTTAAAGCAATCAAGCCCTCGTGATGTTCGCGCAGGCTCTCCTTATCGACACGCGGACGATAATAAAAACCTTCGGTCGCCGCCTGACTTGCCAGCTTGACTAAATTTTTATAGCCCGTGTTGTTCTCGGCAAGCAGAATCAAATGGAAGTACTTCACGCCGCCGACTTCCTCACGGTCAAAGCGAGACTGTGGAGCCACGTAGACTTCACAGCCGATAATCGGTTTAATGCCGCGCTGTTGAGCCGCCTTATAAAAGTCAATGATGCCGTACATGGTGCCGTGGTCGGTTATCGCAAGGGAAGTCATGCCGAAACTTTTTGCCGCGTCGAGCAAGTCGTTGATACGAGCCGCGCCGTCAAGCAAGCTATATTCGGTGTGAACGTGCAGATGCGTAAAGCCCATAAAGTGTCACTTCCCTCCGAAAATTTTTCTGCGATTATACCAGAGCGGCGAACTTACTTCAAATTTTTTATTGCGCGTTTGACTTTAAGCAATTCCCTGCTAAACTGCGCTTGAGGAGATGATTTAATGTTGAAGTTCAGACCGCGCAGGTTGAGATTGAATGAAAATCTGCGCTCAATGATTCGAGAGACGACCTTAAGCGTTAAGGATTTGATTTACCCGATATTCGTCGTGGCGGGTGAGAACGTTCGCGAAGAAATTCCTTCAATGCCCGATTGCTATCATCTGTCCGTTGATAATGCCGTCGAGC
>CAMNLS010000127.1 GCA_946543495.1 uncultured Selenomonadales bacterium
CCCTTAGTCGCCACGTCGCAGATAATCTTTGTCGCCGCTAATCTTACCTTGTCCAATGGTTGCCTCCTAATCAATCAGATTGACTTTGAACGCGCCAACGAGTTTAACCGCCTTGATAATTTTCTCGTCGCTGACTTCGTGATTCCTATCCATGTAGACTTCGATAAAATTTTTTTCTGCACGATAAACCGCGTCCGTTACGCCGTCCAAAGTTTTCAATGCGTCGACGATTAATTCTTGTTCAAAGGCGGTTGCGTCGACGTAAACAACTTTATAATCGAGCCGCTCAAGCTTGAAGATAACAGGGCGCGTGCCGTCATTGCAACAAGCAATCATCACGTGTTCATCGTTCGTCCAGCCGCGCATAATCGAGCCGCCCTGCAACGCCGTATAAACATAGCGGCTAAAGCAATCCCACGCCTCCGAGCAATGCGCCCCTTTGCCCTGCGTCCAAAAGGTGTCCTCGTCGCCGTAACGCTCAAAGAGATATTCCGCGCCGACTTCATAGAAAGAACACGCGCCCGACTTCGGGTCTTCAAGGTACTGTTCTTGCAAGTCGTGGAAGACTTTCTTATCAATGACCGTTAGCTTGCACTTGTACTGCATGAGTCTCACTCTCCTAAGTTCGTTGTAAAATTTTTAAGCCGTGCTATAATAACTGCGTGAATTGTTCATTGCAAAACGGCAGGCGGTCTAATAGTAAGAAGCCCCCAGATAGGGGGTGAGGATATGAACGTGATTAAGTTTATTATTCGCGTGACAGTCCTGACAGGAGCGATTTTGCTTCTGCTCACAAAAACAGCCGCCTAAGCTTTCCCAGAGCTAACAGCAGCTGAAAAAATTTTTAACCACTAAAACCTTTTAAAAACATACTGGGAGCAGACCGCTTATGAACACCGTCTTGTTACCAGCAGGACGATTTTTTTTGTCGCTTAAGCTCTTCCACAGCTAACAGCGGTTCAACCTCTATTCGCAACACCTAGATAAACTTGGGGTTAGACCGTTTATTGAGCACCATCCTGTTGTCGGCAGGACGTTTTTTTTCTGCAATTGAATTATATTCGCCGCGTCTTTAAATGTCAAATGAAAAGCTCCGTGACGAACACGACCGAGCAACAAAGCAATGCTACCTTGAAGAGACTTGCGCCGAACCACGCCGCCGCCATTCCCGCGACTAATGCCAGCCCGCCCGATATTGGCGATTGCGTGGCGTGAACTATCGCGGGGAACGTCATAACTGCAAGAGTCACATAGGGAACGTAGTGCAAGAACGAACGCACCGTTACATTTTTTATTTCGCCGCGAATCAACGTAAGCGGCAAAATTTTTATCGCTAAAGTCACCGCGCTCGCGACTAGGATATAAATGTTAATGTCGTGTGTCATTGTCGCCCTCCTTGATTGGATAGAGAACAGCCGCCGCGCCCGCGATGATTAATGTCAAGATGATTGTCCGATTACCAGCAGACACTTCAGGGAAGAAACTTTCAGCGAGGAAGCTCATCAAGAAACTAACGACGACTGCGCCGCCGATAATTTTATCTTTACGAGCGGGCGGAATAATCACGGCGAGGAACATTCCATAGAGCGCGACGCTTAACGCACTGACTGCCGCCTCCGAAAAGAAATACCACGCGACGATTCCGCAAGCTGTGCCCAATGACCAGCCCGGCAGAGCCGTCAACATTGCGCCGTAATTGTAAAAGGGATTCAACCAGCGTCCGCCGCGAGCTATTGTTATTCCAAAGAGTTCGTCCGTCACGGCGAAGCCTATAAAGATTCTGTGATAAAACGGCGTATCGGGCGAAAACTTCTGACTTAAGACCGTACTCATTAAAACGTAACGAGCATTGGCGACGAGCGTCATCAAAGCTATTTCAAGATAAGGCGCGTCCGAGCCGATAACCACGAACGCCGCATACTCTCCCGCCGACGCATTGTTCAGCAAACTGATAACGAAACCTTGCAACGGACTAAGCCCGACATACTTGGCGACGATACCGAGCGAAAAGCCCACGACAAAATATCCTAAACCAATCGGCGTGCCGTCACGGATACCGTCCATCAACGCTTGTCGATTCTCAAGGGTCATAAAAGATTTCTCCTTAATGACGCAAGTAGCAATGCGCTAGCGTTGCGTACAAACGCGGTCACAAGCTCCGACTTTATCGACGACTCAACCGCGACCATTGGATGCAACGTCACGTTGCCTTGTCGATTCTCAAGGGTCATAGAAGGTTAATCCGTCCTCTTCCAGTTGTTCCCGCAAACCGCTCATGAATTTTTTACCGGGGTCAGTCTTAATGGCGTAGTAGCCTGGAATGTTTTCGATAAAAAGTCCGCTTGCCCGTGCCTTGCCTTGCTGATAGTGTCCAAAGACATATTTAATCGTCGGATATTTTTCGTGCAGATACTTTATCAAGCGGACGTTCGCTTCAAGTTGAGCCTCCGTTAAGTCTTCGCGTCCTTTGTAACCGCCGACGTTCTCAATGCCAATCGCGCAATGATTGTAGCCGATAGCGTGCCGCGCAAATTTATTTTCGGGCATGAGTCGCCAAATCGTTCCGTCACGGTCAACGATGAATTGAGACGCGACATTTAATCTGCCTTCGTCGTCCGGCATTTCTTCGGCATAAAAATATCTCCAAACTGATTCGAGAGTACCAAACGCCGTCCAATGAACAACGACCGCTTGAGGAGTTATCTCGCGGCAAATCATTCCGTAATGCTTGAGCGTGTATTCGTCAATCAGTTCGTCGCGGTGATCCGTCCAGGAAATGAACTTATCGATAAAGAGTTCTTCGGCGAATGCAGACGAATTCATCATCAAGACAGCCGCGCAGATTATTAGAAATTTCTTCATGCTGTCACCGCCTCAACGATACATATCCATTACGCGCCCAACATAATTTTGCGTCTCGGAATAGGGCGGAATGCCTCCGTAGCGTTTGACGGCACCGGGTCCGGCATTGTAAGCCGCGACTGCCAACGGGATATTGCCGTCGAAGGTGTCAAGCATCTGCTTTAGATATTTTGTGCCGCCCTCAATGTTCTCGTCCGTGTCGTAGGGGTCAACGCCTAAGCCCGCCGCCGTCTCCGGCATGAGTTGCATAACGCCAATCGCGCCGACGGGCGAAATCTCATCTTGATTCATATCTGATTCGGCAATGGCAATGGCGCGGACAAGTTGCGGGTCGACGCCGTATTCAAAAGCCTTCTGCGCGATTAAATCTTCAACGGACGTAATCTCCGATTCAATAGGTGCGGGGGCATGTTGTCTTTGATTAATAAACTCGACAATGCCCTTGACGATTTGCGGGTCAACGCCGTATTCGTTCGCCGTCTGCATGATTAAATCTTCAGTCGGAATGACTTCCGCATTCTTGCCGCTGTAGTTATCCTCGAAAACTTTTTCTTCGCGGCTCGGAATCTTAAGCTCGGTGTCGGGGACATCAACGCGTTCAATCTTTGGCGGCGACGCTTGCGGCTGATTAATCTTATTCGGCAAGACTTCTTCGCCTGGCAAAGTACTTTGTGCGGATTCAGACTTTTTATTATCGGCAGGTGCAGTAGTCTCGACCTTTTCCGCCTCGCGCAGTGCTTGAGCAACCTTAGCAGAGTTCGCGGCGTCGTTCTCGTTGACGGGTTGAGTTGCGCCCGGCACCTTCTGAACGTCGTCAACAGCTTGCGTCGGCTTAACGGGATTAATCGCCGCTTGTCGGGCAATCTCGCGTTCAAGTGTCGCTTGAAAGTCTACGCCATTAAGCCCAATCATTTTTTCTATCGCCGCTATTCGACGACGAACTTGGTCAACCCGTTGCGTCATGTCGACGCGTTCAATCGGCTGAATCTCAATCAACGTTAATCACTCCTTTTGTAGGTTAATAGTGGTTAGGTTAATAGGTTAATAGTACTACTAATAATTTATTTCCTCATTGATAGTTGAAGTCCAATCTCGTCAAGCATCTTTTGTTCCTCAAAGAGCAGTTCGGCGTTGTATTCGTTGAGCCGCTTCTCCTTGAGCTGTTCGATACTTTTTAGATACGTCATCAACTGCATTAATGTTTTAAGCTTTTGTTGCTTATCTTGCGTCGCCTTCAATATGACGGCTTGTTGCTGTTCGATTTGTTCGCGCTTCCAATTAAAGAAACTGTTATACGTCATGATAACACCTATCGTGACTTTCTTGCCCTCGCCAGTCTTCTCGGCGAACTCTTCTTGACATTCTTTAAGCTCACGTAGCAGGACTTGAAGTTTAGCGCGTTCCTCTTCCAATTTCCTCGACGACTCAGCAAATTTCATTTCGGCATCGTCTTTCTTGCGCTTAGTGACCTTCAAC
>CAMNLS010000128.1 GCA_946543495.1 uncultured Selenomonadales bacterium
GCGAAATAAACACGAAATTAACATGACCGAGCTTGAAGAGTCCATCGAACGCGTCATGGCGGGTCCCGAACGCAAATCCAAAGTCATGAGCGAACACGAAAAGAAATTGACGGCTTATCACGAGGGCGGGCATGCGCTTGTTGGCATGATGTTAAAGCACGCTGACCCCGTTCACAAAGTCACGATTATTCCACGCGGTCGCGCCGGCGGTTATACGCTGATGTTGCCCAAAGAGGACAGGAGTTATGCTACACGTTCCGAACTGCTTGACCGTTTGAAAGTGTCAATGGGCGGGCGCGTCGCTGAAGAGATTGTCCTTAACGAAATTTCAACGGGCGCATCTCAAGACATTCAGCAGGCAAGCCGAATCGTTCGCGCGATGATTATGCAATACGGCATGAGTAGCGTACTTGGTCCTGTGGCTTACGGCGGAGACGCCACGCAAAATTACTTCGGACAACCCCAAAAGAATTATTCGGAGGAAGTTGCAAGCGAGATTGATAAGGAAGTTCATAAGTACATGGAAGAGGCTTACGAGGCTTGCCGCACGATTATTAACGAAAACCGCGACAAGTTAGAGGAAATAGCTAAGGCGTTGATTGATAAGGAAACACTTTCGGCGCAAGAGCTTAAAGAGATTGTCTTCGGCGAGGAGCAGACGGAATTTGAAAAGCCTTTCATAAAAGAGCCTCCGTCCGTTAGCGTCGACCTTGTTAAGCCTGAAGTCGTCGAAGAACCTAAGCTCAATGAAGAGCCGACATCGACGCCCGTTTAAAAAATTTTTTTGAGAAAGTGACCGAGGGCAACTCGGTCTTAATTTTTGTGAGGAGGAAAATTTTTCATGGGTAATGAAGCGGTAGCGGCATTTGCGAATTTCGCGCCGATAATCTTAATGTTATTGATTTTTTATTTCCTGCTGTATCGCCCACAAAAGAAGGCACGCGAGGAACGCGACGCCATGTTAAGTAGTCTTAAGGTCGGGAGTCGCGTCATCACAATCGGCGGCATTTACGGAACGATTGTAAGTTTGACTGATGAGATTGTCCGCTTGAAGGTCGCTGATAACGTCGAAATTGAAATGGCTCGCGGGTCGATTAACGGCTTGACAGAGGAAAAGAATGTTTGAGAAAAAAATTTTGCGTCGAGAGTTCCTGGACAAGCGGGCGGCAGTTCCAATCGACGAGCGCGACCGCATAAGTCACGAGCTGATAAAAAAATTCTTGGCGATGACAATTTATCATGAGGCAAAAGTTATCATGGCGTATGCATCGACGCCCGACGAACTTCAACTTGATGAACTGTTCGCCGCGTGCTTTGCTGACGGAAAACTTTTGGCGATACCGTTAATCACCGGCAAGGGCGAAATGCAAGCCGTTGAGGTTCCGAGCTTCGACGCGTTGGAGGTCGGCGCGTTTAATATCTTGACTGTCAAGCGTGAGTTGCGGAGATTCATTGAACCTGCGCAGATTGATTGCGTGATTGTGCCTGGCGCGGCGTTCGACGTTAGCGGCGGACGTTTAGGCTTGGGCGGCGGCTATTACGATAGATTCTTGCCTCGCGCCGTCAACGCTATGAAAATCGCGCTGGCTTATGACTTCCAACTTGTCGAAACCTTGCCAATCGAACCGCACGACGCTAAAATTGATGCAGTCTTAACTATTAAAAGGGGTGTTTGTAATGAAGTTCACTAAAGTTTTAATGGGCGCGTTGTTAGCGATGATTTTATTCGTGACACCCGCCGCCGCTCAAAGGTCACAGTCAGCGGACGACCCTTCGGGCTTCGTAGTGTTGGGCGAGTTCATACCCGATATTATCCAAGAGATTCGCTACTATTCGACTTATAACTTTGTCGGCGAACGCATTGACGGCTACGAAGTTCCTTGCGCACTCATGACACGCGAGGCGGCAGAGGCTCTTAAAGCTGTTTCCGATGACGTGATGAAGATGGGCTATCGTCTCAAAATCTTCGACGCTTATCGTCCGCAAATGGGCGTTGATCATTTCATGCGTTGGGCAAAGAGCAATGATACGAGCATGAAGGCTTACTTCTATCCCGCAATCGCCAAGGACAGGATTATCCCCGAAGGTTACGTTGCTGTTAAAAGTGGACACTCTCGCGGCTCAACGGTTGACTTGACGCTGTTTGATATGAAGACGGGCAAGGAAGTCGACATGGGCGGCACGTTCGACCACTTCGGCATTGAGTCTCACCCCGATTACAAGAAGATTACAAAGACGCAGTATAATAACAGAATGATTCTCCGCGAAGTCATGATTAAGCACGGATTCAAACCTCTTGAGGAGGAATGGTGGCACTTCACGCTCAAGGACGAACCTTATCCCGATACTTACTTCACGTTCCCTGTTACGCTCTTAAAACAATGACAAACAATGACGATTAGGAAGAAACAATAAACATTGTTTATATTGCTTGACACATTAGCCGTCGCGGTTTATAGTACGCGACGGTTTTTAGTTATCAATGATTATGTGTTTTACTTGAAAGGGGGAACAGCTGCTCCGAAGCATAAGAGGCGACCTGTTCGGTCGTCCTGCTTTGAACGCGACAGGAAGTTGCGTAAGCGGCGGAATGATGAAGCGAAAAATATTTAAGACACTTGAGACGATTAAAAGAAAAAGCGTGCTCTGTCTCATGTTGGCAGGCTTTTCGATGATTAACACGGGCTTTACCGAGCAAAAAGACTCGCCCGAAGTCGAACAAGTCAAAGCTGAGGAAGTTCAAGTCGAGGAGACGCACGCAGCACCGACAGCGATTGCAGTTGGCGAAGACGGAAAAATAAAAGTCAGTGAGGACGACGAATTGACGCTAGCCCTTGCCGAAGAGATAGAGGCTTCATTGGGCAAAGATTTAACTGCGCCGGTCGAAGAGCCTGCACCGCCTGAAGAAGTTGTCGAGACTCCGCAAGGTTACATGCCTTATACGCAGGTACTCGGCATGGAGGCAACGGCTTACTTACCGACGGACGGCAGCGCGGAAGGAATTACGGCTATGGGCATTCCAGCGACTTATGGCATTGTTGCGGTTGACCCCGATGTTATTCCGCTCGGTAGCAGAGTTTATATCCCCGGCTACGGCGAGGCTCTGGCAGCTGATACGGGCGGCGCAATTTACGGCTACCGAATTGACCTTTGCATGGAGGACTATTGGGAAGCGATGGACTTCGGTCGCCGCAATGTTACCGTTTTCGTTTTGAAATAGACATAAAAAAATCTCCCGCCGATTTGACGGGAGATTTTTGTTTGCGAAGATATTTACGCGAAGTATTGTTGATAGACGACGAACGCGAACAAGACTAATGCGCAACCCATTGCCACGACGCCTGTCCGCTCAATCCAAATGTCTTGCGTCTCGGTAAAGTTGTAATGCCGCCGTGCGTAAGTCGTCGACAACGACACCAGCAACGCGATATAAAGTCCACGATTGAGTGCCGTGAAGTTTGACCAGCCAACTATAAGGAAGACGATTGTCAGCGCAAGGACGATGATTAGAAGATAATCCTTGCCGACCTTCTCCTTGACTGGCTGTTTATTTTCCGATTCAGCTTTTTTCTTTGGCTGAATTTTTTTTGCGATTTTTTTTGACTGCCGCGCCATTAAGATTCTCCTTTAAGAAGTTTTTATCGAGTTTATCAAACAACGTGACGTTAATCATTCGGCGGCTTGCTCTGAGGGCGACGATGCCGAAAAGATTTTAAAGCTCAGTTCGCAGGAAAGAATTCTGCCCGCCGCGCTCTCCACAGAAAATCTTTCAAGGGTCGTCAACCGTCCGCCGTCGATTACATCTCGTATGAAGTTCAGCAACGATATATAATCCGCCTCAAGCTTGACGCTTATAACTTGCGCTTGAAGTGCCTCCGAAGGTGTATCCGTTTGGACAGAAATTATCCGCGCCCTGTGGAAGTCCGCCGCCCGATAAAGCTCGTCGATGAATTTATCTTGCTCAAGCGTCGACGGTAAAAAATTTCTTGCCGCGTCGAGTTCAAGCTCCTTTGCCTCGACGAACGCTGATAAATCTCCGTGACGCGCTTTAAGCTCCAAAAGTTCCCGTTCGACCTCGCGAAGTCGCCGCGCCTCCAGTTTCATCGCTAAGATCTCTCGTTGCGTAGGTTCGTAGATGAATTGCCACCAACTGAACGTCAAGATTATTATCAAAGCAAAGATTATTAACGGCAGAGAGTTTTTGTCGCGCATGATTCAAAGTCCTAATGAAAAAAGGAGCCGCGTGGACTCCCCGTGAAAAATTTTTAGTCTGCAGTGAACGGCAAGAGCGCAATGTTGCGGGCGCGTTTAATGGC
>CAMNLS010000129.1 GCA_946543495.1 uncultured Selenomonadales bacterium
TCGTCGGAACTTCTAACGTCGGCTCGGCAGTCGTCAACAAACTCGCTGACTTCCAACTTGCATCGGAAATCGTTTTAATCGACCTCAATCAAGATAAAGCTTGGGGCGAGGCAACCGACTCCAGCCATGCAACTGCTTGCGTCTACAGCACCAACATTAAATTCCGTGCAACTGGTGACTACAGTGCTTGTGCAGGTGCTAACATCGTCATCATCTGCGCGGGTCCGTCGATTCGTCCGGGCGAAACTCCTGACCGTCTTAAACTCGCCGGCACCAACGCAAAGATCATGAACTCGGTCTTCCGCGCAGTCGCTGAGCACACCAAAGAAGCCGTCATTATCCTCATCACCAACCCGCTTGACGTTGCAACCTACGTTGTTAGCAAAATCGCTGACGAAATCGGCTATCCGCGCAATTTGATTCTCGGCACCGGCACCATGCTTGAAACTTATCGTTTCCGCCGCATCCTTGCTAACAAGTACGAAGTCGACCCGAAGAACATCAACGGCTATGTCCTCGGCGAACACGGCAACGCAGCATTTGTTGCTTGGTCAACCACTGGTTGCGCTGGCTTCCCGCTTGAGAAACTCGATGAATATTTCCGTCACACCGAACCGCTTGACAAGAAAGCTGTTGAGCAAGAGCTTATCCAAGTTGCTTACGACGTTATCAACCGCAAGGGCTTCACCAACACGGGCGTTGCTATGGCGGCTGTTCGTTTCGTTAAATCCGTCCTCTATGATGAGCATACCATTCTGCCCTGCTCGGCTATCATGGAAGGCGAATACGGCATTAAAGACGTTGCCCTTTCGATGCCCCGCATGATTTGCGCTGATGGCGTTATGCGCGTCTTTGAAATCGCTCTTACTGATGAAGAACTCGAAAAGATGTATGCGGCGGCTAAATCCGTTCGCAGTGCTCTTGACGGTGCTGGCATTAAATAATCTCGACGACAAATTTTTTCTGCAAAAGAAGCCCTTCCACATTCGGAGGGGCTTTTGATTTACAGTGATAAATTTTTTAAGCGGGCAAATCGCAGTTCATGAAGTGCAATCGGCGTTGAGATAAAATCGTTCGTGCTATATAGCTTAGCATATTTTTCGCGGCAATGAAGAACGCGTTTGACGTAATCGCGGGTCTCGGCGTAGGGAATCTTATCAACGTCGGAAAAGTTTTCGCTCCAGTGATTCTTTTTAATCCACTCGTGAACGTTGCCGCGCCCCGCATTGTAAGCCGCCAATGCTAAAACGTCATTGCCCTTGAACTCGTCCTCAAGCTCGGCTAGATACCACGTGCCATAGCGGATATTTGTTTCGGAGTCACGTAAATTTTTTATGTCGTCGACAGCTTCTTCAGGCGTCTCGCCAAGTTGATACGCTATCCAAGCCGCCGTCTCCGGCATGATTTGCATTAAACCTACCGCGCCGCTTTGGGAGTGTGCCGTCTCGGAAAAGTTGCTTTCGACCTTCATCACGGAGATTGCTAAGAACTTATCGACCTTCCAACGCGATGAATAACTTTCGACCGTCGAGCGATACGGGAACGGATATAAAAATTTTTTCTGAACCGGCGGAACACTCATCAAAAGATATACAACGACCAATGCCGCGCAGATTACTACAAATCTTTTTATCATCAATTCACCTCCGCGCTTTTTATATGAATTTTAAATGATTGTGCCGCCGCTGTCAAATTTCATTACGTCAAAAAAATTTTTTATGATATAATGCTTGCCAAAAAGGAGGCGGCGCATTGCTGACGAAATTTTTTGAGAGTATCGGCGGCTTCATGATAAGACGCTTTGAAGAGTTCGGCACGATAATTTTACTCTACGCCGAGACGATGAAACAGTTGACACGCAAGCCGCGAATCGGGCACATAATCGCGCAGATGTCGCATTTGGGCGTTGACTCGCTGATGATTGTTTCGCTTACGTTGCTGTTTACGGGCGTAGTCTTCACGTTGCAGACGGCGCATGAATTTATTCGTTTCGGAGCGCAATCAACTGTCGGTGGAGTAATCGCAATAGCTATCGGCAGGGAGCTGGGGCCAGTCTTAGTCGGCGTAGTTTGTGCGGGGCGCGTCGGCGCGGCTATCACGGCTGAAATCAGCACGATGAAGGTCACGGAGCAAATCGACGCGTTGAAAGTCATGGCGGTTAGCCCCGTGAATTATTTAATCGTCCCGCGAATGATTGCCTGCATGATAGTCGTCCCGATTCTAACGGTCTTTGGCGATGTTATCGGCGTAGCTGGCGGCTGGGTTGTCGCCACGCAATATTCCGGCATCAGCTCTTATATTTTTATTAACTCAATCAAGATATTCGCTACGATTCACGACTTGACGGGCGGCATGATTAAAGCAATTTTCTTCGGGAATGCAATCGCGGTGCTCGGTTGCTACTACGGCTTGAATTGCCCCGACGGAGCTGAGGGCGTCGGCAAGGCGACTACTAAGACCGTTGTCACTTCGATTATCGTTATCTTTATCTTGAATGCTTTCCTGACGTTCATCATCTACGGCAAGTAAAATCTTCCAATTCGCCTCGACCTTTCTTTAGGAGGTGCGCTTATGAATATTTTTGACGTTGAGATTCTATCCAATGAACCTGTCGCCGATAAAATCTTTCGTCTTACGCTCGACGCGCCCGAACTCGCTAAGACTTCCCGCGCCGGGCAATTCATTCAAGTCAAAGTCGCTGACGAATTCACATTGCGTCGACCGTTCGGCATTGCCTCGACGACGGGCGGACGTGTGAAAATTTTTTATCGCGTCGTCGGGCGCGGCACTTACACTTTGTCTAAAAAAGTTGTCGGCGATTACTTAGACATTCTCGGAGCACTCGGCAATGGCTTCACGCCCTGCGACGGAAAAATTTTGCTCGTGGGAGGCGGTATGGGTCTTGCGCCTCTGCTCTGCGCGGCTGAACAGTTCAATTCAGATATTTTAATCGGCGGGCGAACTAAAGACGAAGTAACCTTCTGGCAAAGTGAGTTTGAACCGCACGTCGAAAAGATTTTCATAACGACTGATGACGGCTCTTATCATAAAAAAGGATTCGTCACGGACTTGTTGCCCGAAATACTTGGCGATTATTCCGCCGTCTACACTTGCGGTCCTGAAGTCATGATGCGCGGCGTCGCTAGGATTGCTCTTGATAATAATCTGCCTTGCCAAGTCTCCTTTGAACGGCGCATGGCTTGCGGATTGGGCGCGTGCCTTAGTTGTTCAATCGATACAAGTGACGGACGTAAAAAAGTTTGCAAGGATGGTCCCGTTTTCGACGCGCAAAAAGTTTTCGGAGGTGATAAGCTTGGCTAATTTTTCTTTTCTCGAAGACAAAACCGAATACCGCTCCTTTTCCAAAGAGTGCCTTGACGCGGAGGTTGCTTTTGAAAATTCATTTGACTCTTGTATCGGGCTTGTTCGCAAGGCGGTCGAGGCGGCTGTCAAATGGGTTTACTCAATTGATAAAAATTTAACCTTGCCGCAGAAAAAAAATCCCGCCGATAAAAAAGACGACGGTTTTTTATTTGTCTTGCTATCCGAAGAAAATTTCAAGCGGTTGGTCGGAAAAAATTTGCTCGGCGAACTTCATCACTGTCGCATGGAAGGCAATAAGGCGATTCATAACGAAAAGCGATTCACTCAAGAAGAGGCGATTAAAAGTTTGAAATATCTCTTCGATTTCGTTCAATGGCTTGACAGGCGTTACGGAAAAAATTTCACGCCGCGAACCTTTGACCCGGGCGAAATTCCTGTTAAAGACCCAACATGGAAAAAGATTCTTAAGGGTGCTGGCTTGGTGGCTGTCGGCGTTATCGGGACGCTTGCCGCTGTGCTTCTTTCTGGTGATAAGGATAAGTCTTGAGGTAAACGACATGAACGAACTTTTACAAACAGAACTTTGCGGCATGAAACTTAACACGCCGATATTCGCCGCGTCTGGGACGTTTGGTTTCGGCGAGGAGTTTGAAAACTTCGTTGACCTTAGAAAGCTCGGCGGCGTTATGGTTAAATGCATTACGTTAAAGCCGCGCAGAGGCAATGACGGCGTGCGAATCACTGAAACTCCGTCGGGCATGCTCAACGCCATTGGCTTGGAAAATCCCGGCGTCGAGGTGTTCTTGTCGAAGATATTGCCACGCATTAAAGGTAAGATGAATATCGTCGTCAATATCAGCGGCTCAAGCGTCGAGGACTACGGCAGGCTTGCAGAACTTCTTGACGTGGACGGCGTGGCGGCGATTGAACTTAACATCAGTTGCCCGAACGTCA
>CAMNLS010000130.1 GCA_946543495.1 uncultured Selenomonadales bacterium
GCTCCGAGATACCGTCTAAGGAAGACACCGATAAGAAGTTCAACGAGCTGATTCATCAAGTGCGCCCCGAAGACTTAATGAAGTTCGGCATTATCCCAGAGATTATCGGACGCTTGCCAGTCATCTGCACGCTTGAAACGCTTGACGAAGACGCATTGCTTAGAATTCTAACCGAGCCGAAGAACGCGCCTGTTAAGCAGTACGAAAAACTTTTGGCAATGGATAATGTCAAGCTTGAGTTCGAGGAAGCGGCATTGCGGCACGTGGCAAAGCTAGCAATCGAACGCAAGACGGGAGCGCGCTCACTTAAGGGAATCATCGAAGACGTTATGCTTGATGTCATGTTTGAAATCCCGAAGACAAAAGAGCCGCGCCGCGTCGTCATAACGGAGGCTTGCATAAAGGGCGAGGCTAGCCCGCAAATTTTCCCGCTCAAGAAAAAAATTACTAAGAAATCAGCTTAGCACCTACGGCAAAAAGTTTTAGCTAAAAATAGTTGACAAAGACAATCGCCTTGACTTATCGTTGAGGCGAATTTTTTTAGGGGAGGCAATGCGTGATGAGGAAGATTTTAACGATAGATGTTGGCGGCACGTTCACTAAGTACGCTGTGGCGGAGGGTGTGCACTCTTTTAAACTCGTCGCGAAGGACAAGACACCGACGGCGAGGACGAATCACGAAGACTTTTTGGCGAGCCTTACGAATATTTTTAAATCTCATGACGACGTGGAAGGAATCGCGCTTTCAATGCCAGGTCTTATCGACACGCAACGCGGCGTTTGCATTTCAAGTGGCGCGTTGAACTTCAGCAACGGTCATTGCATAGCCGAAGAACTTCAAGGCATGTGCGATGTTCCCGTCACGGTTGAGAACGATGCCAACTGCGCGGCTCTTGCTGAGGTCAAATCAGGCAGTCTTATTGATGTTAAGGACGCGTTTGTCTTGGTGTTCGGAACGTTCGTTGGCGGCGCGTTCATTCATAATAAAGAAATTTATCGCGGTGCTCATTACTGCGCGGGCGAAGTTTCATTCACGCTCAAGAACATTAACGCCGTCATGAACGAGGAAAATATTTACGGCAATGACATAGGCGCGCTTGCCTTCCAAAGAAACTGCGCGAAGATATTAGGTATGCCGCTTGAAGAAGTGACTGGCGAAATGATTTTCGGCTTGATAGATGATAACGATGATGAAATGCTTGACGCCCTCTATAAATTCGCGCACGGTGTAGCGGTTAAGATTTTTAATCTGCAAATGCTCTTCGACCCTGAACGCTTTGCACTCGGCGGCGGCATAAGTGAACAGCAAAGTTTTATCGACGCCGTTCAAGACAAAATCGACGAGCTTTGCAGGAACGCCTTGCCGTATCTGCCGCGCCCCGAAGTCGTCGCTTGCAAGTATCACAACGACGCTAACTTACTCGGCGCGCTCTATCGCTACTTAAGGAAGGTGTAACGCTTGATAAAACTCTCCGGCATTGAAAAGATTTACGACAGTCCGTCGGGCAAGGTGCACGCGCTAAAGGGCATTGACTTAGACATTGCACGCGGCGAGATTTACGGGATAATCGGGTTGAGTGGCGCGGGCAAGTCGACGCTCGTCCGCTGTATTAACATGCTTGAACGACCGACGGCAGGCAAAGTCATTGTCGACGGGCAAGACATGATGACGCTAACTGAAAGCCAACTGCGCCAGGCTCGTAAGTCAATCGGAATGATTTTCCAACACTTCAACCTTTTAAGCTCGGCGACTGTCTATGATAACATTGCCTTTCCGCTGAAACTCTCTGGCATGGGCGCGGCTGACATTGATAAAAAAGTTCGTCCGCTCCTTGAACTCGTCGGCTTGGAGGATAAAGCTAATCAATATCCCTCACAGCTAAGCGGCGGACAAAAACAGCGCGTCGGGATTGCTCGTGCCCTAGCCAACGACCCTAAAGTTTTGCTCTGCGACGAAGCGACTTCAGCCCTTGACCCGCAGACAACTAAATCAATCCTTGCGCTGATTAAGGACATTAATCAAAAGCTCGCGCTAACCGTCGTCGTCATTACTCACGAAATGCAAGTCATCAAAGACATTTGCGACAAGGTGGCAGTCATTAGCGACGGCGTAATTGCGGAGCGCGGCTCGGTGCTCGACGTGTTCACTAATCCCCAGCACAGAATCACTAAAGAGTTTATCAGCGTGCTATTGTCAAACGATTTGCCCGCCGCGTTCAGAGGCAATGAAATTTCTCAAGACAAGACGCCTGGCAGTTTTCTGCTCCTGCGATTGATTTTTTTAGGTGACAGAGCTGATGACCCCGTGCTCGCTAAGATGATTAGAAACTGCGCGGGCTTGGAATGTACAATGCTTTTCGGCAACCTCGACGAAATTCACGGCGTGCCCTTCGGACGATTCATTATCGGCTTGAGCGGCGCAGATGACGCCATTAACAATGCGCTAAATTTTTTGGGCGGCGAAGATGTTCGGGTGGAGGTGATTGGCTATGTTCGCAGAAATCCTGCCGCTGTTGAGTAAGGCACTCGGCGAGACAATTTATATGGTCGTGGTATCAATGGCAATCGCAACGGCAATCGGCTTGCCGCTCGGCGTGTTGCTTCACACAACGGCTAAAGGACAAATCCTAGAGAACGTCGCAATCAATCAGACAGTCGGCTCGGTCGTCAATGCGGTTCGTTCAATCCCGTTTATAATCTTAATGGTGGCAATCATACCGCTGACAAGATTTATCGTGGGCAGTGCAATCGGCACGACGGCGGCAATAGTTCCGCTGGTTATCGCGTCGATACCGTTCATCGGTCGGCAAGTGGAAACGTCGCTTAAGGAAGTTCCGTCAGGTTTAGTGGAGGCGGCTCAAGCAATGGGCGCGACGCCGTTCCAAATAATAAGCAAAGTACTCTTGCCAGAGGCAATGCCAGGAATCGTTTCGCAACTGACGACGGTAATCATTGCGCTCGTCGGCGAATCGGCAATGGCTGGAGCAATCGGCGGCGGCGGCTTAGGGGATTTGGCAATCCGTTACGGCTATCAACGGTTCCGCCCTGAAGTCATGATTGCTACCGTCGTTGTGCTTATCGTCTTGGTGCAAGCGGTTCAGTTCGCGGGCAACACCTTAGCTAAGCGATTGGATAAGCGTTGAACTTTTTCTAGACAATCTGTTAAAATACGCGGCAAGGAGGAATGGTCATGGGATTCTTTGATAGACTAAAGGCGGGCTTAGCTAAGACCCGTGAAAAATTTGTTGATAAGATAGACGAAATCCTTCACGGCTCGACAAAGATTGATGACGACTTGATTGACGAGCTGGAGGAAACTTTAATAACTTCTGATGTGGGCATGGCGACGACTGAAAAACTTATTGAAGGTCTGCGCAAGGGAGTTCGCCGCGCCGAGATTAATTCAACTGACGACGTGAAGAATTTTTTCTCGAATCAGATACGCGACATATTGACGGAGGAGCAGGGCGAAACTGTCAACGTCGACCCGCCGCGCGTGATTTTGATGATTGGCGTCAATGGCGCGGGCAAGACTACGACTATTGGCAAGCTTGCGGCTTATTACAAGGCGCAAGGCAAAAGCGTCATGATGGCGGCGGCTGATACCTTCCGCGCAGGCGCGATTGACCAGTTGGAGATTTGGGCACAGCGAACAGGCTCGGCATTTGTTAAACACTCCGAACGCTCCAATCCCTCAAGCGTGGCACTTGACGCGGCTCGCTCGGCTCTGGCTCAAAATATCGACGTGCTACTTGTTGACACGGCAGGACGCTTGCAAAATAAGTATAATCTTATGGAGGAGCTAAAAAAAATAAACCGCATACTCGGCAAGGGCATTAAGGATGCGCCGCATGAGGTCTTACTTGTCCTCGACGCGACGACGGGGCAAAATGCACTTCGGCAAGCGGAATTGTTTTCGCAGACTGCGGATATAACGGGCATTGTCTTAACTAAGCTTGACGGCACTGCTAAGGGCGGAATGATTATCGGCATAAAGGAGCAACTTAATATTCCTGTTAAGTGGGTGGGCGTTGGTGAGCGGCTTGACGACTTGCGACCGTTTAACGCTAAGGAATTTGCTGACGCTCTCTTCGGGCTTTAAGCTACTTTCTTTCAGCGTTTATTACTTCGCTTTCTTTGCTTGTCCAAAGAAAGCGAAGCGGAAAGAAAAGACCCCGCGCGGGGGCGTTAGTCTTCTACTGCGTTGCCGTTGACGACAAGCGGAGCTGGTGACGCCGCATGAAACGTCCTGTTTCAGTGCGGCGG
>CAMNLS010000131.1 GCA_946543495.1 uncultured Selenomonadales bacterium
CGCCGCCGAAACCCGACGTAACGACCATATCATCAACTTGAACGTCCGAATCCTTCGGGATATTGACCATGCGCGGGTGGCTAGGATTTTTAATGTCGCCTTCGACGATGCCCGCAACCCGTGATTCTGGACGCTGAATCAAAGTCCCGACGGACGAGCGCGGGTCAATCAGCAACTGAACCTTCGACGAACTTAAGCCCGCCTCTTTGACGTGCCCGACCAAGCCGAGTTCCGTGACGACCGCCATATTATTTGCTACACCGTCGAGCGTGCCGCGATTAATCACAATCACGCTAGACCACGACGCCGACTCACGACCGATGACACTTGCCGCAACCAAATCAAATTGAGTTACTGATTGCTTATAGCCGAGCAAGTTTCTTAGCCGCTGATTTTCCGAAGCATATTCCGAAGCCGTCAAGTTTTGCGCCCGAAGAAGTTCGACTTCCTCGCGCAGCTGTTTATTTTGTTCATGAAGCATAGAAATTTCCGTGACGGTATCTTTTATAAAAGCAAGCTGACTGCCAACCCAAGAGAATGCGCGTTGAAAGGGCGATAAGATTGTCATTGCGACACCGTTAGTTGCGGGAGTATTGAACCGCCCACGCGCCGCGAAGAAGACACAACAAAACACGCTGATAAATACAAAAATCAGCGCGATAATCTTTTTCCCTGTCTTCTTTTCCTTACGAACTTTGTTGCTCATTGTCTCAGCTTTTTGGAAGTCATGACGACCCGTTTAAGCAAATTCATATTCTCAAGAGATTTGCCCGTACCTTCGCCCACGCAACTCAAAGCGTCGTCGGCGATTATGACCGGCATTCCCGTTTCTTTTGCAATTAATTTATCAAGGTTAGCTAAGAGTGCTCCGCCGCCAGTCATTACAATTCCGTGATCCATTATATCCGCTGCCAATTCGGGCGGCGTTTTTTCGAGTGTGTTCTTTACCGAGTCAACGATTTTAAAAATAGGATCGCTCAAGGCTTCGCGGACTTCACTTGATTTAACTTCAACCGTCTTTGGTAAGCCGCTTAACAAGTCGCGCCCGCGAATCGTCATTGACTTATCATCTTTCGGCGTGATGATTGCCGTGCCAATTTTAATTTTAATTTCTTCCGCTGTGCGCTCACCAATCATCAAGTTATAAACGCGTCGTATGTATTGAATAATAGAAGAATCCATTTCGTCGCCGCCGACACGAATTGATTTGCTGACGACGATACCGCCCAAAGAGATAACCGCTATTTCCGTCGTGCCGCCGCCTATATCGATGACCATATTGCCTGTTGCCTCTTCGACGGGAAGACCCGCGCCGATTGCCGCCGCCATTGGCTCTTCGATTAAGTAAGCCTCACGCGCTCCCGCTTGGGTTGCCGCGTCAATGACGGCACGCTTTTCAACCTCTGTAACGCCCGAAGGCACACCGACGACGACCCTTGGGCGCACAAATGATTTCGAGTTCATTGCCTTACGAATAAAATATTTAAGCATTGCTTGCGTCACGTCAAAATCGGCAATGACTCCGTCTTTCATTGGGCGAATCGCAATTATATTGCCGGGCGTGCGACCTATCATTTGCTTTGCCTCTTCGCCCACGGCAAGCACATCGCCCGTATCACTTTTTATCGCTACGACTGAAGGTTCACGCAGGACAATCCCACGACCTTTGACGTGCACGAGAGTATTTGCCGTTCCCAGGTCAATTCCCATGTCGTGCGACAATCCTCCAAAAAATCCCCACATCTGCTGGATTGCTCCCTTCTTTACTTAGAAAATTTTGCCTGCGCTAAGCTGAATTATTCTATCATACTTTTTACACTTTGCAATATTTATTTTAGGCGCAAGAAAAAAAGCCACCTAGATTGAGAAAAAAGTTTCAGCATGATAAACTGACAACGTAAAAACTTTTTTGTAAGGAGGAATACTATGGCAATCTTAGTTTGCGGCGGCGCGGGTTATATCGGCTCACACACGGTGCGGCAACTCATTGAAGCGGGCGAGGAAGTCATCATCGCCGACAACTTAAGCACGGGACATCGAGCCGCGATTAATCCCGCCGTGAAGTTTTACGAGTGCGACATCAGAGACAAAGCCGCGCTGAAGAAAATTTTTGCCGAGAATCAAATCGAGGCGGTCTTTCATTTCGCGGCGTACATCGAGGCGGGCGAAAGTGTTCGCTTGCCGCTGAAGTTCTTTAATAACAACGTCTACGGTATGCAAATTCTTCTGGAGGCAATGACGGAGTGCGGCGTCGATAAAATTATTTTCAGCTCAAGCGCGGCGGTTTACGGCGAGCCAGAACGCGTTCCGATTGATGAACTCGACAAGACGGAGCCGACGAATCCTTACGGCGAATCTAAATTGATAATGGAAAAGATGATTCGTTGGGTCAACGCGGCTCAAGGCGTTCGCTATGTGAGCTTAAGATATTTCAACGCATCAGGCGCAAGTGAAGACGGTTCAATCGGCGAAGACCATCACCCCGAAACGCATTTGATTCCGCTGATACTTCAAGTGCCGTTGGGCAAGCGCGACCATATTACAATCTTCGGCACCGACTACCCGACGCCCGACGGAACTTGCATACGCGATTATATTCACGTCGTGGACTTGGCGGACGCTCACATTTGCGCGTTGAACTATCTGCGCGGCGGCGGTAAGTCGGACGCATTCAATCTGGGCACGGGGCATGGCTTCTCGGTCAAAGAAATCATCGACGCGGCAGAGAAAGTAATCGGTCGTAAAATAAAAAAAGAGTTCGGCATTCGACGAGCTGGAGACCCTGCGCGGTTAATTGCTTCCGGCGAGAAGGCTAGAAAAGTTTTGAAGTGGACGCCCCACTTTGACGACGTAGAAAAAATTATTGCTACGGCTTGGAATTGGCATAACTTACACCCGAACGGCTATGAGGAGGCTTGAATCATGATTAAAATTATTTTCTCTGACATCGACGGCACATTTCTTAAAGTCGATAAGACGACACCGAAACTTCACGCCGAAGCGATTAAAGCTGTCGTTGATAAGGGCTTGAAGTTCGCCTTTGTCTCGGCGCGAATGCCCGAAGCAATTTACCCGATAACCGACGCAATCGGCATGGCGCACACGCCCGTTATCAGCTACAGCGGCGGGCTTGTCCTCACGGAGAAGGAAGAAGTCATCTTCGACAAAAAAATTTCCGCCGACGACGCAAGGAACGTTCTGGCGGAAATGAATCGCACGTGGCAAGATATTTCGGTTAGCTATTACACGGGGCGTCATTGGTTTACAGAAAAGATGGACGACCGTATTCAACGCGAAATGGATAACACCGGCGCGACCGTCGAGCTTGGAAACTTCGACGAACTGTTGAGAGAAAATCTTTTGCCGAATAAAATCTTTATCCGTTGCGAGCCGCCGACTTGTGAGGAAATGGAACGCGAACTCGGAAAGAAATTCCCCGCACTGAACGTCGTCCGAAGTGCGCCTTACCTTTTGGAGATTATTGACAAGAGCGTTTCAAAGGCGACGGGCATTGAAGTCTTGCTTAAACACTACGGCTTCACGGTCGACGAGGCTATTGCGTTCGGCGATAACTACAACGATATCGAAATGCTCAGCTACATTCCTCAAAGCGTGGTGATGGCGAATGCTCCCGACGAAGTAAAAAAATTAGCCGCCCACGTCACGGACTCCAACGAGGACAGCGGCATTTATACTTACTTGGTTAAGGTCGGTGTGATTTAATAAGTTCTCTTCTTGACAAAATCATCGTAGCTCATTGAGCGCGTATGTTGAGTGTGCGCCCATTCGTGTTCGTTGCGGTGTATGAACCCTAAAAAGATTATCGGAATCCACGAATATATAAACAGCGGATAGAACAGCAGATACCACCACGACTTGAGCTTGGCATGGACTTTAATCAGTATAATCATCGGCAAGACGTATTGCGCGACCATGATGACCATTAAGATTTGCGACGGCAGGACGGCGTAAATGTTCGTGTAGATTGTGCCCGTGAACAGCTGAATATAACTCATCAGGAAGAAGAAGGACGACAGCATTAAGAAATGCGGCTGCAGAAGGTAAAGGCAACCGTCCCATAAGCGAATATCTTTGCGTCGCCAACTCTCGCGGAGCATTTTAGGGATAAATCTGTGCGCCACGTCGAATTGACCTTGCGCCCAACGTTTTCTTTGCGTCCACGATTGAGAGAATGTTAACGGCTTTTCGTCGTAAACAATCGCGTCGTGTGCCCAAGTCGTCTTCAA
>CAMNLS010000132.1 GCA_946543495.1 uncultured Selenomonadales bacterium
TGAAAGTGTGACGAAAATGCTAAAGTCGTTTAAGGTTATGTTGGTGCCGAACAATTTCCAACGGACGCGACTTTTTCAATTTGCGGGCACAGCTCGCTTTGCTTATAACTGGGCATTGAGAAAAGAAATTGACGCCTACGAAACGGGCGAAAAATTTATCAGTAACTTTGACTTGCGCAAAGAATTCACCGTGCTCAGGAACTCCGCCGAATATGCGTGGCTGAGAACAATTTCAAACAACGTGACCAAGCAAGCGATAAAAGATTGCGTCGACGCTTACCAAAAATTTTTCAAGAAGCAGAGCGGTCGTCCGAGATTCAAGAGCAAACGGCGCGGCGACTTCAGCTTTTATCAGGACACGGACAAAATCCGAATCACGGCGACGCACGTAAAACTTGAGGCAATCGCGACGAGTAAAAAACGTAATAAACAACAGCTAAATTGGATACGGCTTGCCGAACGCGGACGAATTCCCGTCGGCGCGAAGTATGCTCAACCGCGTATCACTTTCGACGGCTTGAACTGGTGGTTAAGTGTGGCGGTTGAATTCGCCGAGCCGAAGCCCGCCGAAAATTGCACTGAAACTTTAGGCATTGACCTTGGCATAAAAAATTTGGCGACTTGCTCCGACGGCACGACTTACCCCAATATCAATCGGACTTCGACAGTCCGCAGATTGAAGAAAAAACAGCGTAGGTTGCAACGCTCTATTTCTCGAAAATACGAGATGAATAAATCGAAAGGAGAGAGTTACTCGAAAACGCGCAACATTATAAAGAGCGAACGAAAACTTTTACGGATTCATCACAGATTGGCTTCAATTCGGCAAAATTATCGGCACCAAATCACGAGCGCAATTATCGGGCGAAAATCAAGTTCGATAGTGCTTGAAGATTTAAACGTGCGCGGCATGATGTCGAATCGCCATTTGGCAAAAGCAGTGCAGGAACAAGGATTTTACGAATTCCGGCGGCAGATTGAGTATAAGGCGGCGTGGAAAGGACTGCGCGTCGTCATCGCCGATAGGTTCTATCCCAGTTCAAAGACCTGCATTGCTTGCGGGCACGTGAAGAAAAATTTGCGCTTGTCCGAACGAATTTATCACTGCGAAAATTGTGGAAACGTGATTGACCGCGACTTGCAAGCGGCGATAAATCTTAAACGATACGTGAGCTGATTGGTTGAATATCTATCCGTTCGTTAGCGGAGAAGTTAAGCCTGTGGAGCGTCATACCAAACGCGAGTAGCTAAGGCAAAAGCGGGCGCGTTGAAGCAGGAATGAAACATAAGAGTTTTTACAACTTTTTATAAGTTTTCAGTAACGGTAATGATATGAACTTAACGACACTAAAAAGCCGCCTCGCGAATTACCTTGAGGCGGATCGGAAAATTCTTTCTGGGCAGGAATATCAGATAGGGTCGCGCAGGTTGACGCGGGCGAATTTGGCTGAAGTCAGGGCGGCGATAGAATCCATATCCGAACAGATTGATTCATTGGAGCGACCCGCCGGGTGTCTCGCTGAAGTTGTTTTCTAAGTTGTCCTTGATGTCGTCGAAATCGCGCCCGCTTAGGTTGGCGACTTCAATCTCACGAGTGGACAAGCCGTTGTTAATCCTCAAGATAGCGGCACTGACCTCCTTAGTTGGGTCCAAGACGTTATTGCGTTGGCTGAGCCAATCGGCATTGAGATAGGCTTGATGTTTGATAGGGTCGTCGAAAAAGCCCGGTGCGTCAATCCTGCCCAAAGCAATCGCCTCAGTTAGGAACTGTTCATAAATCGGCTTACAAAAATCATTAACAAAAGCCGCCCTGCGCGATTTGAATTCGTCTTCAGCTTGGAGCAGAGCCGCCCGACTTGCACTATAGGACGCGTTGAAAGTCTTCATTACCACTTCGGCAGGGAGATTGACTGCCGCGCAGATGTTCTTAAGGAAGGCGGCAGTATATTCAGCGAAGACACTTTGGCTATTGGAGCTGTCGATAGATTTGACGTCGATGCCGCGGGGGAGATTCATAACCGACGGCGAGCCGATTTTGAAATTCTTAGCAGCGTCTTCAGCGTCGCTATCGACCTGCTGACCTGAAACTTGATTCAAATCCCAGTTAGTATTGGACTGAGTAAAGAAAATGGCAAAAAGACTTCTAATGATAGAAGCGGACAATTCAGCGTCGGAATATCTGGAAAGTTGTTTCATAGCCTCGATAACGGGGGCGATAACCGGGACGCCGCGGAATTGGTCGGGGGTCTGGTCTTTGCAAATGTGCAGGAGATTAGGGACGCCGGAAAGTCGCCCGTGCCAGAGAACTCGTTGCCAATGAATATCTGGTTGGAGAAGGTTAGGTTCGTTGAAGATTTTATTAGCGACGTGAATGGCGACGAGCGAACCATTTTTATCGACCTCAATCCCGCGGACAATGCGATTATCACCTAAGACCATTTCGACCTGATTGCCGATGCCGTGACTGGGATTTGAAATGCGTTGAGCGTCGAGCAGTTGAATTCTCAAGGAATAGGGCATTAATTTTTCTGGAGCACGCCTTTTGAAGAGAACAAAGCAATCGCCGCCGGATAGCATAGCGCGGAAGGCGACGGCTTGCAGTTCAAAGAAATTATTTCGGCGCAGGAAGTCGCAGGCGTTCTGATTGAGAGCCCAAAGGTTGAATTCGCGCTTAACTTTTCGAGACCAAAGGCGGGCGGCGTCTTGAGTCATGCCTAATTCGTCGGCTTTGATTCGCGGGAACAATTTCAGCCCAGAGCCGATTGTGCCAGTGGTCAGGGTGTTGATAATCGCCGAGCCGACCGCGTCATTTAAAACGAGGTCATTGGCGCGATTTCGCAGGATGTCAATCCATTCGTCAATATCCCAGCGCGCCGAAAAATGCCTTGGTTGCCAGTTCTTAATCGTCTTTTTCGTGGTAGAGGCTCCGCCATTTGCATAACCAGTACTCATTTGAATCACTCCGTTTTTGAAGGGATTATACATGAAAGCAGAAAACTTGATAAGGTACGGAAAAATATCGGCGGTGTATCCAGCCAAAGCGACCGCTAGGGTAGTGTACACTGACAAGGACAACATGGTGTCGGCGGAATTGCCAGTATTGCAAGGTTTTGGCTTAAAGAACAAAAGCTACAGACTTCCAGACGTTGGGGAGAGTGTAGTAGCGTTAATGGCACCCAACGGCGAGGACGGGCAAGGATATATCCTAGGGAGTTTCTATCACGAGAATTCGCCGCCGCCAGCGCGAAGCCAAGATGTGAGCATGATTCAATTCGCGGACGGCACGAGCATTTCATACAATCGGGAAAGCCACGAGCTAACGATAAACTGCGTCGGGAATATCCGAATTCAAGGGAAAAGGATTGACATAAATTGAACGTGACGAGATTGGGCGACTTAGGGGCAAGTCACGACGCCTGCCCGAATGTACCGCTAGTCACGGCGTCCACGAACGTTTATATCAATGGACGCGGGGCGGGGCGAGTCGGCGACAATTATCAAAGTCACGGCTGCATAATTCACCCTGAGCACACCCCGATAATCGCAAGTGGCAGTTCAACGGTTTATGTTAATGGACGTCCATTAGCCCGCGTTGGTGATTCGACGAATTGTGGCGGGACTGTGGCGCAGGGTAGTCCGAATGTCTTTGCGGGGTGAGGGTCATGAATTGGTTTGACTTAGGGATAAATGCCCTGCGCGGCGACATAGGTAGTTTTGGGGATTTAGTCTTCCAAGTGTACGCGGGGAGCCTTAGCGGATTTGGACAATTAGCGGCGCAAGCGGGCAAGGCATTCATTCCGGACGAGAATATCAAGCGGGCATTGAGTCAAATATCTGAGACGAAAATTATGACGTTCTCGAACTTTCAGCGGCGGACGCGGGCGAGATATGCTAGGCATCAACTCATCAATCGGACGAGCGTCTTGGAAAAAGTCGGCATGGAGCCCGACCAGATAACCCTAGACATCAAACTAATTCGCGAGCTTTTAGGAACGAGCGTAGAAAGCGAAGTTGAAAGAATTCGCGAGTATATCAAAGAGGGCACGGCGGAGAGTTTGATAATCGGCTCTGAAGTCCTAGGCGAATTTGTAATCAGCGAGCTTTCGGAAGGGCGGCTGTTCGTGGATTGTTTTGGACGCGCGCAGGTCGCCGAATTGAATTTGACTTTCGAGGAGACGGGCAATGATTTATCAAGTGACACCATCAACGACGCCGTGGGCGATTTGCC
>CAMNLS010000133.1 GCA_946543495.1 uncultured Selenomonadales bacterium
ACAGCCTCTACAAAAAGAATGAAAAGCCTGCGACGGCGTCAATCCTGTTAATGCTTAAACCCGAAACAAAGTTGACGACGCCGGAGGTTAAAGGCATTGTCAATTTGGTTAGTCACAGCGTGCAAGGTCTTACGCCTGAAAACATTACAATCGTCGACGAGCATGGCAATATCCTAAATAAGAACGACGATGACGAGTTTGAACAGCAGACGGCGCAAAATTTGCGGACGCTAAGTCAGATTGAGATGACAAAGAAGGTTCGCGACCATATACAGCAAAATATTCAAACCATGCTGGATAAAACACTCGGCGAGGGCAATGCGTTCGTTAGGGTGAGCGTTGAATTGGACTTCGACGACAAAAAGATTGACCGACAAACCTTCACGCCCGTTGTTGACGAGTCGGGAATTATACGCAGTCAACAGGACATCAGCGAAAGTTATAACGGTCAATCGACCATGCCGGGCGGTCCTGCAGGCGTTCAATCCAATATCCCCGGCTACGTCGCTGAAGACAGAAACGCTAACGCCGAATACGAGCGCAAAGAGTCGACGAGGAATTACGAAGTCAACGAAGAGAATCAAAAAATCATAGCGTCTCCCGGCTCAATCCGCCGCCTTACCGTTGCCGTTTTGGTTAATGACACGATAACCGAACTTCAGCAAGAAGGATTGCTTAGAGCTGTTAGCTCGGCGGCGGGCATAAACGAGGAACGCGGCGATACCATTTCAGTCGAGCCACTGCCGTTTAATACTGACCTTGAAGATCAGAGAGCGGAACAGGCAAGACAAGAACAATTACGCAAGGATAGGATTTTGTACACGGAGATTGCGGCTATGATTTTAATTGCGGCTTTACTTTTGGGCGGATTCCTCATGTATCGCTGGAAGAAACGCAAAGAGCGTCAGGATGAGATTGAAAGGCAACTTGCGGCAGAAAGGAAAGCTCGCGAGGAAGAAGAGCAAGCCCGCCGTGCCGAAGAAGCTCAGCGGCAAGCCGAAATTGCAAAACAAGAAGAGCAACGGCAAGCCGAAGAAGAAGCGAAAGCCGAACAACGCTCTCAAGATATTTCGGAAAATATTATTCAAGAGGAAGACCTTACCGAAGAAGAAAGACAACAACTCAAAGAGAAAAAAGCTATCTTGAAACTTATTGACGAGAAGCCTGCGGAAGTTGCAATGCTTGTTAAGTTGTGGCTCACCGAGGACGAATGATTTTTACTGCTTAGCGGTTAGTGATTGGTGGTTAGCAGAAATCTAATCACTAACTAGCCGCTTTTTATTTTGAACGGAGGAGATTAAATGCCAAGCTTACAGGATATGTACAACGAACCTAAACCGATGACTTCCCATGAAAAAGCCGCGATTCTCTTTATTGCCTTAGGCGGTGAGTACGCGGCAAAAGTTTTCGAGCACATGGACGAGGACGAAATTGAATCAATCACATTGGAGATAGCCAACAATCGGCATGTTCCTCTTGAGAAGAAGAACGCAGTTATTAGCGAATTCTATCAGCTGATGATGGCGAACGATTATGTTTCAACGGGCGGTCTTGAATATGCGCAAGGCGTTTTGGAAAAGGCTTTGGGTGCAGATAAGGCAACGGAGATTCTCCAACGCTTGACGACAAGTTTGCAGGTGCGTCCGTTCGAGTTCCTGCGCAAGACCGACCCTTCGCAGCTGTTGAACTTCCTGCAGAATGAACACCCGCAGACAATCGCGCTGGTTATGGCTTATCTTTCGCCCGACCAAGCCGGTATCGTCATGAGCGGTCTATCTGTCGATGCGCAAGCCGACGTTGCTAAGCGTATCGCGCTAATGGATAGAACCTCGCCTGATGTTATTCGCGAAGTCGAACGCGTCTTGGAGAAAAAGTTGTCTTCCTTGTCCACGCAAGACTTTACTATTGCTGGCGGCGTGCCCAGTGTCGTCGAGATTTTGAACCGCGTCGACCGTTCAACAGAGCGTGCGATTATCGAATCCTTGGAAGTAGACAGCCCAGAGCTTGCCGAAGAAATCAAGCAACTTATGTTCGTCTTCGAAGATATTATCATGCTCGACGATCGTTCTTTACAGCTTGTGTTGCGTGAAGTCGATAATAAAGACTTATCGTTGGCAATGAAGGCGACGAGTGACGAGGTTGCGGAAAAAATTTATAAGAACATGTCCAAGCGCGCCGCCGATATGTTGAAGGAAGAAATTTCTTACATGGGACCTGTCAAGATTCGCGACGTGGAAGAAGCGCAGACCAAAATCGTCAACGTTATTCGTACATTGGAAGACAAAGGCGTTATCGTCATCGTGCGCGGCGGCGGCGAAGGTATGCTGGTTTAATTCGGAGGCGCGACTATGAAGAAACCTATTGTACGCAATATGACCTTTGGACAACCCGTCGTAATTGGTGTGAGACCTAAGCCAGTCATTAAAGAACCAGAACCGGAGCCAGAAGAGCTCGAACAAGAACCCGAACCTGAACCCGAACGCGGCATCCCTCAAGAGATTTTAGATAAGGTCTTCGCGGAAATAGAAGAAATCGAACGCAAATCAAAGCAAACAGAAGAAGTCTTGCGCGATGCACATAAGGAAAAGGCAGAGTCAACGCAACTCAAAAAGCAAGCCGAAGAAATCAAAGAGCAAGCCGAACAGATTAAAGAGCAAGCCGAACAGCAAGCGCAAGAAATATTAGACAAGGCAACTGCCGAATCAGAAAAAATTGTAAGCGACACAAAGCAAGAAGCTAAAGAGCTACTAGATAAAGTTCGCAAGGAAGGCTACGACACGGGCTACAAGGACGGCAAGAAAAAGGGCATTAAGGACGGCAAGGAAAAAATCGAAGACGAACTCAAAGAGATAGTTCGACAAGCAAACGACAAGGCGCAAAAGACTATTCAAGACGCCAAAGAGCAGACAGCGGAATATTTCATTCGGGCGGAAGATGAAATCGTTGCGGTTGTTATCATGGCGATAGAAAAGATCTTGCCGCAACATTTCCTTGACGCGCCGCAAGTGATTTTGCCCGTCGTGCGCGAGGCAATTAAACATGTCCGCGACCAAAAGGAAGTCAAAGTTCACGTCGACCCTGACAGCTACGATTTGATTTTAATGGCGCGTGCGGAGTTTCAATCAATGCTCACTGACGGCACGGCGATCATCGAAATTGTTTCGGACGAAGCATTAAAGCCCGGCGATTGTGTTATCGAAACTCCTAATGGCGGTGTTGACGCTAGACTATCAACGCAGCTTGGACTGATGAAAAATGCCGTCGAAAGCGTGCTGAATAAATAGGAGGCGATTCACCATGTCTAACGAAGAAAAAATTCTGTCCATGCTGACCAAAATGCAGAGTGACATTGACACTACAAAAGAGTTGCTCACAGGCAAAAAAGAACCCGAAAAAAAGATGACTCAACGCGAAGTTTTTATGGGACTAGCGAATTTGCTTAATGATGATGAGAAAGAAGCTCTTGGTAAATATATGGCGGCGGAAGAGGCTAGAAAGGCGGCACTTTATGGCTAATTACTGTTTGGATTCAAATGTCGTGAGCGATATTCTGCGCCAAGAGCCAACAGTCATGAAACACTTGAACGAGGCTTTGGACAATGACGACAATCTTTTTATCTCGTCAATCGTCTACTATGAAATAGTTCGCGGCTTGAAGGCGGCAGGTAAGACCCGTATGCTCAAAGACTTTAAAGAGTTTTACGACAATGCCAAACATCTTTATCTCGACCGCGACGATTTGACGATGATTGATAAAGCCATAGAAATTTATATTCTGCTCCACAAGGGACAGATGATTGAGGACAACGACATTTACATTGCGGCAATTTCTATGGTCAACGGTTGCACGCTCGTCACTTCCAATACGAGACACTTCAGCCGCGTCGAAGGTTTAAACTTTGTCAACTGGAGAGCCGCATGATTAAGAACGATATTAACCTGCAGAAACTCAAGAACGCTATCAACGAGGTCAAGACGATTAAATTAATGGGCAAGGTTACGCAAGTCGTCGGGCTGGTCATTGAGACGCGAGGACCCGCCGTAAGCGTGGGCGAGCTGTGTTATATCACGTCGAAGATACCGAACGTGCCGCCTATCCCCGCTGAAGTCGTCGGTTTCCGTGAAGGCTTCGTTATGCTCATGCCGATTGGCGAAATGCAAGGCGTCGGACCTGGTTGCGAAG
>CAMNLS010000134.1 GCA_946543495.1 uncultured Selenomonadales bacterium
CGTGTGAGCGAATTATTATCGTGCCCTCCTCCATCGCCGTCAAATCTTCGACTGAGCCAATGCCCTCGGCTTTGAGTCGTTTAACCATCTGCGGATTATGGATTATAGGTCCCAAGGTGCAACTCTTTCCATCCGCGTGCTCTCTGGCAATTTTTATCGCCCGCTTGACGCCGTAACAAAATCCCAAATACTTCGACAAGATTACTTCCATTCTCTACCACCTGTCTGATTGATTTCGGCGAATGATTCCTCAACCTGCCGATAATCGACAGATAATTTACCATAATCAACAAATACAGGCAATACCTTTGAGAAAATTTTTTCAAACTTTCAAATCACTTCGCCCTTAAGCAACCACGTTTGCGCCTGATTAATCTTTATGTTGACTAAGTCGCCCGCCTGCTCGTTGCCGTGTTCAAAGAGAATTAATTTGTTTGAACGCGTCCGCCCCGTGAAAATTTTATCGTCGGTCTTGCTCGCGCCCTCGACTAAGACTTCAACGACCGAATCCAGCAACGCACGATTTTTTTCTAAGCTGATTGCGTTCTGAACCTTCATCAGCTCATCAAGGCGGCGATGTTTAGTCTCGTCGTCAATCTGATTATCGAACGTGGCGGCGGGCGTCCCGCTACGCTTGGAATAAATGAACGTGAACGCCGCGTCGAACTTAACAGCCTTGATAAAGTCAAGCGTCTCTTGGAAATCGTCTTCGGTCTCGCCTGGAAAGCCCACGATTAAATCAGTCGTCAAGCTCACGTTAGGAAGAGCGGCGCGAATCTTATCGACGAGCTTAAGATAACCTTCGACGGTGTAGACGCGATTCATGCGCTTTAAGATTTTGTTGGAGCCGTATTGAACCGGCAAGTGGATATGTTCGCAAATGTGCTGACCGTTGGCAATCGCCACAATGAGTTCGTCGGATAAATCTTTCGGGTGACTTGTCATGAAACGCAATCGCTCAACGCCGTCAATCTTATCGACAGCCGTCAATAGTTCAGCAAAGGTCACGCCACCCGCGTAGGAGTTCACGTTCTGTCCGAGCAAAGTAATTTCCTTGAAACCTTCGGCGGCGGCTTGTTTGACTTCCGCGAAAATCTCTTCGGGCTTGCGGGAGCGTTCACGCCCGCGCACGTAGGGCACGATACAATACGTGCAGAAATTATTGCAACCGTACATTATCGGCACGAACGTCGAGACTTGTCCGCCGCGCAAAGGAAAGACTTCACTGGGAATATCGCCGCTGACGTTTGAGGTATCGACGAAGTGTTTACGTTCAAGTTCGATAGTCTGAACGACGCGAGCGACCTCCGAACTTTGCCCCGTTCCCAAGACGAAATCGACATGCGGCGCACGCTTGATTAAATCTGCTCCTTCCTTCTGCGCCATGCAACCCGTCACGCCGAGAATCAATGTTGGCTTTTGTCGTTTGAGAGTTTTGAACCTGCCGATTTGCCCGAAGACTTTATCTTCCGCCGTGGCACGCACGCAACACGTATTGATTAAAATCAAGTCCGCCGCGTCTAGGTCTTCCGTCAAGCTGTAGCCGATTTGCTTAAGAAATCCCGCCATGCGCTCGGAGTCGGCGACGTTCATTTGGCAACCGTAAGTTATAAGTTTAAGTTTTTTATTCATGCCGCGAATTATACCACACGAACAAAAAAAATCCCGCCGCGTTATCGACAATACTGAAAAATTTTTACAAGCACTTGCCCTTAGTGTTGAAGTCATTGCCCGCTTAAATCAACGAGATTATTTCTTCCGCTCAAGGCAAAGTAATCATCGCTTGTGCCTGCGTTAGTGGTGTTTTCCAATGCGTAAACCGGCAGAATCCACGAGCGGTCATCGACGTTGAGATTCTGTTCAATCTTACCGACGTAGTAAGACATATCAAGAGCAGTCTGCTTAGCGAAATAGCGCAAGAGCATATAGCCGGCGGCGTAGAAATATTTTTTCGTTGTATTTTCTTTTTCGAGATTGAGGAAGGTTTTTAGCTTGTCAACATTCTTAGCAAGAAACTTAATACCAAATCTGCGTTTGTCTTTGATACCGTGCGTGAGTTCGGCAATGCCTTCTTTAATGAACTTAGGCAGGCAAATATAATAGTCAACCTTCGCCGCCATTAGAGCATGCGTGAATTCGTGAGCAAGTGTGCGGTCAAGATAAACAAAGGCACTCTTCGCGCCGCCGTTCACGTCATTGTAGTCTGTGAGTTTTTTATATGCGTCCTTGTTGAAGAATATATCGAGCGTGCTGGCTTTTCCGTCATGGGAATGGCTGTGATAAAACATAGTCGAATTAGAAGAGCCGCGAACTACTTTATCGAAATGCAAATTGATAACACGCGGAGTAGCGTCCGAGTCATCGAAGCTGTAACCATAGCTTTGATAATTGAGGTTAAGGCTTTCCTTCATCCACCATTTGTAAATCGAAGCGACGATATATTTTTCGTAAGCATTGCCGGTGTCGCTATCAGAAGAATCCGCGCCCACGTCGTCGAAGGTGGAAAAGGTTTTAAGTATCGTCGTATTCTGCCCGTCAACGAGCCGCCTGTCTATAACGTTGAGCGTCAAGCCTTTAAAAGTAAAGCTCACGAGGTTTGGATAGACCGATGCAACTTGTCCGACGAGCTGTCCCCGTTTAGCAATCGCATTAGTTGAGACGAAGCGCGCATTTGTCTCCGAGCCTAACACTATAAAGGCTCCTGCCGGCGAAGGCTTGGAAGGATTTATCGCCTTAGCTAAATTTACTTTGATAACGTCAGAGCCGCCGTATTGAGTGACGCCGTCAGTGTTGAAGTAGTTGTCCGTTCCGATAACTTTAATATTCGCGGCGTTGGTTGCAGTCGTAGAAGTTGCGCTTGCAGAAGCAATGCGTTGAACGAAATCTTCGCTGATATGGGCGGCGTCTGTGTTACCGCTCAAGGTGACTTTCGATTCGTCGTAGTTGAGGAGAGTAACCGAATTAACGTTTTTAGCGATGAAGATAGAGTTAAAGCCGTTCGCCACGTCGACAGTTGAGCGCGAACCTTTTAGCGTGATGAAGTTGCAACCCGCGCCCGCGTTAATGGAATCTTCGCCGCCGCTCTTTATTGAGTCATTGCCCGCCGTCGTCAAGATAATCCAACCATTATTGCCCGTGTTTATGAGTTGCGGCGAGGTCGTCTCTGCTTTATAAAAGTTAGCGTATTCGGGCACGACGTTTTTCTTTATCTTGGTTGAGCCTGTGCCGATGGTTAAGCCGTTGATTGTTACGTTGGCATCGGAACCGGTTATCGCGCCTGTGTCGGCGTTGCTAAGGTCTATGCCGCATTTATCTATGAGAAAATTTTTCCAACCGTTCGTCGGGTCGTCGTCGTTGTATTGTCTGCAATCGTTGATGAAGGCGTCAATAAGTTCCTGCGTGCTGTCGTAATTGGAGCTTGCCGAAATAGCACGGTCGAGAATTTTTTTAGCCAGCGTCTTCCTCTCCGCTTGGAATGCCTCTTCTGTTTGACTGCTAAGCTTAAACGTGTGGTCGCTAAGCTTCATCATGAAACGCTTGATTACTTCTTGCGGACTCGTAATGAATCACTCTCCTAACAGATTAACCGCCACTGACATAACTGCGCTTGTAAGCGGGAATGGTCGCCCAATCAATTTTATTCGCGGCAATGTTATTATCCAATCCATAAGCCGCCGCAATGCCTGCCGCCTCTCCAATGCTAATGCACGTCGGCTGAATCCTCATCGACGCTTGAAGAATAAAGCTTGCACTGATACAACGCCCCGTGACGATAAGATTAGAAATTTTATCCGTGATTAGTGCGCGGTAAGGAACTTCGTAGTAGCCGCCCGCAGGAAGTTTTTCGGAAACCTTTTCGCCGTGCGCGTCGATGAACCACGCTGTGCGGCATACTGCGTCGGCAAAGCGGCTCTGATTGTGATAGTCGTCCTCGACCATGTAATATTTGCCCTTGATGCGCCAAGACTCCCGTGCGCCGAGCATGACAGCTTCACGACTGATGAACGCATTCTCGAAGCCCGGCAAGTGTTTAATCAGATAGCGGGCGATGTTGCGCATCATCTTGCGTCCGAAGGTAACTGCCTTGCTGTAGCTAACGGGGTCAGTCGCGCTGAACTTCACGGGGATTTCTGGACAGTTCATGCTCATGACTCCGTTTTTGCCGATAATCGTATA
>CAMNLS010000135.1 GCA_946543495.1 uncultured Selenomonadales bacterium
CCGTGAACTCCAAAGCCTTATAAAGTGCGCCGTCCACGCCGATACGCCCGATAAGCGTTAAGATAACGTCCTTGCCGCAGATATTCTTAGGCTTCTTGCCGATTATGTGAATGTTGATAGCTTCAGGGACTTTGAACCACGCCTTGCCAGTCGCCAGCCCTACAGCAAGGTCAGTTGTGCCCACGCCCGTCGAGAACGCGTTAACCGCTCCATAAGTGCAAGTGTGGCTGTCCGCGCCGATAATCAACATGCCAGGCGCAACGATTCCGAACTCCGGCAAGATAACGTGTTCAATGCCGACGCGCCCTTGCTCGTAGTAGTGCTTGATATTGTTCTTGCGGGCGAAGTCGCGCATAATCTTTGCGAGGTCCGCGCTCTTAATGTCTTTGGCGGGTTGGAAGTGGTCGGGTATCAGCGCAATCTTATCGGGGTCAAAGACAGGGCGTCCAATCTTCTCGAACTCTTTGATTGACGGCGGTCCCGTTACGTCGTTTGCCATGACTAAATCAAGGTCGCAGATGACCAGTTGCCCCGCCTCCACGCTCTCAAGTCCCGCGTGTCGTGCCAGGATTTTCTCACTCATTGTCATGCCCATGCGTATCACTCTCCTAAACGTTTTTATCGGAATAAACTCATTTGTTTTGACGCATATTTATCTTGAACGTTTTTAACAAAGTCGTCTTTTGCCACGGAATTATTTTTCAAGAACCAATCGATATGATTTTTTATGTAAGACTCACGAACATCTAAATCATTCAAATCATCAGGTACACGTTTCATGCGCTCGTCTATGCTGTCAAAGCCTCTGAAGGATTCTGCCAATCTTTTTTTTGCCATTTCAATGTAGGAAGGATTTATGTCAATCCCAATGCAATTCCTGCCGAGTTGTTGACAAACGCGCAATGTTGTCCCGCTACCGACAAAAGGATCCAAAATGGTATCATCTTCATTTGATGATGCTAAAATTATTCTTTCAAAAAGTCCTTCTGGTTTTTGTGTAGGGTGTGATTGGCGATTTTTATTGCAATAGTGTACATGAGAAAATTGCCAAACGTCTCCAGGATTTGCCCCGCGCATATTATTTACGGAGCGATAAAATTTTTGAGGCACGCGAACTTCATCTAAATTGAATACGTAATTTTTAGGTTGTTTAGTAAAGAATAAAATATCGTCGTGCCGTGGCGAAAAACCTTTAGTCTTGCCAATGCCTTGAGTATAAAACCACGTTATCCAAGAATTAAAGGTCATCTTCAGCTCCTGTTCAAGAATAGCATAAACATAAGAAATATATCTGACGCCCATGAACAAATATATTGAGCCGTCGTCTTTAAGAACGCGCTTTGCTTGTTCGAGCCATTTACGCGAAAAGTCTAAGTACTCATTGAATTTGAGATTGTCTTGATAATTGCCATAGTCTTTATTCAGATTGTAAGGCGGGTCAGTTGCTATCAGCGTTATGCTTTTGTCGGGGAGTTTTTCCATTTCTTCGACGGCGTCACCACATATTGCAATCAGTTTTTGAGCCACTTGTGCTTCACCGCCTCGCGATAAAAATCTTCAAATGTCCTGCGCGAACTGCTCAAAAATTTTTTGTCGAGCAACTGGCACATTTGCCAAGTGGTTCTGTATTGAAAATTTATGTAGTGAATATCTTTGATTTGAATCTGTCCCGTCCCTAAAGCGGGATTATAGTTTATATCCTCGTCACTGATAAATTTCAAATCATATGCATTGTAATCAACAATTTCCATAATGCCATCAAACAAACCTGTTACTTTGTTTCGTTGCGAATAAACTCTATGTTTGATTGAAAGGATAATAAACATGAAATCGGGATCTTTTACATAAGCCGTTCTAATTCGCGAGAAAGATGTTATATTAGGACTCTTGCCGCTGTTTGGAATATCATTGGAAGTCGCCTTTACATCTATATTGCCTGTGAGAACAGCATTTTTCTTCTTGAATTGCAAAACTATATCCGCCATTCCAAGACGCTCTTGTGCCTCGACATTTATAAGCGAATAACGGTTATCTGAATCATCTCGTATCCCTGAGAAAACTTCAAACGCCCAAGCTTCAATCATAGGACCAGCAATTTTGTTTATATTTTCGAGCGGCAAACCTAATTTTAAATTCGTATTCAAGATGATTTTATTGTCGCCAATATTTTTTCTTGCGTCAAGGATAGAAAGCATCTGATTTACTACAAAGATGGAATCTTCGCGATAGTTTTTACTTTCTTTCGGGATTTTAAAAGTCAAGTCGTCGTAAGTCATTGAAGTCACCTGTTTAAACGTAAAAGCGGCTCATGCCCGTACACAAGCACAAGCCGCCAAAATTTTCAGCAGTTAGATTAATCCTTCGACAGGTCAGAACCGTCTTTAAGCCAGCTCATCATGCCGCGAAGTTTTGCACCGACTTTTTCAATCTGATGCTCGGCGTGAATTCTACGCTGTGCGAGGAAGTTTGCACGACCCGCCGCAAGATTTTCCACGAGCCAGTTGCGAGCAAAGGAGCCGTCCTGAATTTCAGCCAACGCTTTTTCCATAGCCTTGCGGACTTCCGGCGAGATAATCTTCGGACCGGTTGTGTAGTCGCCATACTCGGCAGTATCGCTAATGGATTTGCGCATCTTCGCCATGCCGCCTTCGTACATCAGGTCGACGATAAGTTTAGTTTCGTGGAAAGTCTCGAAATACGCAATTTCAGGTTGATAACCCGCCTCGACGAGAACTTCAAAGCCAGTTTGAACCAGATGAGTTAAGCCGCCGCAAAGGACGCACTGTTCGCCGAAAAGGTCGGTCTCGGTCTCTTCCTTGAAGGTCGTTTGAAGGACGCCAGCGCGGGTGCCGCCGATACCGCGAGCATAAGCAAGGGCAATGTCGAAGCAATGACCAGAAGCGTCCTGCTCAATCGCGAAGACATCGGGAACGCCGCCGCCCTCAACAAAAGTTCTGCGGACGAGATGCCCTGGACCCTTAGGAGCTACCATGAAAACATCGACGTCGGGCGGAGGAACGATTTGTTTAAAATGTATATTGAAACCGTGAGCAAACGCGAGAGCGGAGCCGCTTTTGAGATTGGGGGCGATTTCGTTGCGGTATACGTCGGCTTGCTTCTCGTCGGGGATAAGCACCATCGTTATATCGGCTTTTGCAACAGCCTCGGCGACGGGCAGAACCTTCAAGCCAGCTTTCTCGGCGACAGCTTTGGACTTCGAGCCTTCATACAGTCCAACGACGACTTCAACGCCGCTTTCCTTAAGGTTGAGTGCGTGTGCGTGTCCTTGCGAACCGTAACCGATAATCGCGACAGTCTTGCCGTTCATTATCTCCCAATTAACGTCGTTATCGTAATACGTTTTTGCCATTGATTAAACCTCCAAACAAACTAATAATGAAACTTGCGCTAGTGTATCACGAATTATTTTGAGATTCAAGTTTTTTTCGCGCTGAAGTTGCCTTTACAGCAGTAGCAATTAATCGCCGCCGGTCGACATGCAAAAGGATTTGTGATAGATTGTTCGCCAAAAAGGAGCGTGATTGTAATGATTAGGAAGTTTATCGTGGTGTGTGTGCTGATTCTGTTCGTGTCGTCTTCGGCTTTCGCGGCGAATGAGCCGAAAGTTTGGCGAGTAACGGGCATGGGTGTTCCGCCGTCGAATTGGGATCAACATGACAGTTTCGCCAAAACTTTTGCCCGCCAAGCCGCTCGCATGGACGCCTTGCGCCAACTTGCTGAAATAGTTAACGGAGTTCACATTGAACGTGACGACGAGAAAGATTATTTTAAGACTTGGGTACTTCACGACAGCAAAGTTTTCAAGTTGCTGGAAAAGAATGCTCGGCAAGTCGGCAAGGCTAGATTTGAAGACGGCATTTGCGAAGTCGACATGGAACTTATATTGCCTGCGGATTGGCGGGAACAAATCAAATGATTACCAGTCAGTGCGATATTTGATGTTATAAATTCTGTCTTCAATTAGTGCAAGGTCTTCCATAACCGACACGGAATCGAATTCGGGATTAACGTTTTCAATGTCGGACTTTAAGATATAAAGCTCGCGAATGGTATTTGACCGCCCGACAATTTGCAAGTCGACGATTTCGACGTTGGTGCCGTTGACGAGCTGTTCAATCTCGGCTTTGG
>CAMNLS010000136.1 GCA_946543495.1 uncultured Selenomonadales bacterium
GAGCCTAACGATTTAGCAAACCGTCCCCTTCACCGACTTGGGTACTGCTCCTTACATCTTGCTTAAAAACCTTGCGTAGGTTATCACAACCGCCGCCGCATGTCAAGAAAAATTTTTCAGCTTGCACAAAAGCACAATCACTTTTATAATCAGCGCGGAAGGAGGAATTATCATGAACATTTTCAAGACGTTTATATTAATGGCACTGTTGACTGGTTTAATGGTGGGCGTGGGCGGCATGATAGGCGGCTCGTCGTTCGCGATGATTATGCTGGGTATTGGACTTATCATAAACTTCGTTACATATTGGTTCAGTGATTCAATGGTTCTTAAGAGTTATAACGCCCGCGAAGTCACTGAGGCGGACGCGCCACAAATTTATAACATCGTCGCTAAGCTCGCTAAGAATGCCGACTTGCCCATGCCCCGCGTCTACGTGATTGATACCGACATTCCTAACGCCTTCGCAACTGGAAGAAATCCGGAGCATGCGGCGGTTGCTGTTACTACAGGTTTAATGAAAACTCTTGACGTAAACGAAATTTCCGGCGTGCTTGGTCATGAGCTGGCGCATGTCAAGCACCGCGATATTTTAATCGGAACGATAGCCGCGGCGATGGCGGGCGTCATTGCGATGATTGCCGATATTGTTCAATGGGGCGCGATATTCGGAACGCGCTCGGATGACGACAACGGCGGAATTATTGGTTTACTCGCGACGATAATCATTGCGCCGATTGCCGCCACGTTGATTCAACTTGCCGTGTCTCGTTCGCGTGAATACGACGCCGACAAGACCGGCGGCGAAATTTGCGGTAACCCCATGTATTTAGCTAACGCCCTTGAGAAAATCGAATACTACGCAAAGACAGCCGCTCCCATGCCTCAAGCCGGAACGGCAACAGCTCATATGTTCATCATCAATCCGCTTGAGAACTCGAAGAAAGCTTTAAAGAATTTGTTCTCGACGCACCCCGACACCGACGATAGGATTGCTCATCTTCGCGAACAGGCCAAGGATATGCGCTTGCCCGCATAAAAAAATTTGGAGCCGGCAACGTGACGTTGCATCCAGTGGTCGCGGCGGGCTCGTCATCGTTCGGGCGTTATTCCCGCGTTTGTGCCCGCATAAAAAAATTTGGAGCCGCTCAACTCGAACGGCTCCTTTTAATTTGTCGCTATGAAATTATTTTAAAGCTCGCGCGGCAATGTCTCGGCGATAGTGTACGCCGTCGAAGTGAATGACTTCAACGCAACGATAAACCTTGTCGACAGCCTCGCGTAATGTCGGCGCAGTCATCGTGACGCCTAACACGCGTCCGCCGCTCGTGACAAGCTCGCCGTCCTTAAGTTTCGTGCCCGCATGGAAAATCATCGCGCCTAAACTCTTAGCCTTCGTCACGCCGTCAATCGGCAAATTTTTTTTGTAAGCCTTCGGATAACCGCCGCTCGCCATAATCACGCAGACCGCAGAATCTTTGCTCCACGAAATATTTTTATCGCTCAGCTTGCCGCTCGCGCAGGCGTCCATAAGCTCAAGCAAATCACTTTCCATAAGCGGCAGAACAACTTGCGTTTCAGGGTCGCCGAATCGACAGTTAAACTCGACAACCTTAGCCACGCCGCCTTGAATCATCAAGCCCGCATACAAGCAACCGCGATAAGTAATCCCCTCCGCCTTGAGTGCGTTAATCGTCGGCTTGAGAATCTTTTCTTCGACTTGCGCGGCAATCGTAGCGTCGACAATCGGCGCGGGCGCATAAGCTCCCATGCCGCCCGTATTCAAGCCTTTATCGCCGTCATCAACGCGCTTATGGTCTTGCGCGGCAATCAGCGGAATAATTTTTTCTCCGTCCGTCAAGGCAAGCACTGATGCTTCCTCGCCGTCCATGAACTCTTCCACGACGATTTTATTTCCCGCCGCCCCAAAAGTTTTCATCTCATCAACAGCGTTTAAAGCCTCGTCCAAAGTCTGCGCGACGATAACGCCCTTGCCCGCCGCCAAGCCGTCAGCCTTAATGACAATCGGCGCACCTTGCTTGCGTATATAGTCTTTGGCGTTGTCGGGCTTGTCGAAGACTTCAAAGGCGGCAGTCGGTATGCTGTACTTCTTCATGAGCCGCTTAGCAAAAATCTTCGAGCCTTCAATCTGCGCGGCAAGCTTATTCGGTCCGAACGCCTTAATCCCCGCGCCATTGAGTTCATCAACTAAACCATTGACAAGCGGAGCTTCGGGACCAACGACGACCAAATCAATCGCGTTATCCTTAGCAAAGTTCACAAGTGCGGCGTTGTCTTCGATTGAAATACCGCCGACACACTCGGCAAAGTCAGCGATGCCCGGACTGCCGGGAATAGCAAAAAACTTTTCAAGCAACGGACTTTGCGAAATCTTCCAAGCTAAAGCGTGTTCGCGTCCGCCGCCGCCAATCAGCAATACGTTCATAAATAAACCTCACTTAACGTCCAAGATTTCAAAGGAAAGGAGACCCGCCGGCGCGTGAATCTGAATGGTTACGCCCTTAGTTTGATTGAGGAGGGCAAGCCCAAGCGGCGACTCGTCCGAAATTTTATTGGCATCTGGGTCAGCCTCCGTCGAGCCGACAATCATGTAAGTTACCTCCTCATCAAGTTCCAAGTCCTTAACAGTCACCGTGCTACCGATAGTAATCTTGTCCGTGCTCAACGCCGATTGAATTATCTCGCTGTTGCGCAACTTTGCTTCCAGATCGCTAATCTCGCTTTCAAGGCGTCCTTGTTCGTTCTTGGCGTCGTCGTATTCGGAATTCTCGCTGAGGTCGCCCAAAGCAATCGCCGCCTTGAGTCGTTCGGAAACTTCCATACGACGCACACTCTTTAAATGATTCAGCTTCTCGACCAGCTTGTTATAACCGTCTTGAGTCAGCAGAGTTTTTTTATCAGCCATGTTAAATTAATCCTCCTCAAATTTTTCTCCGTCAAAGGCGCGTTGCTCCCCTGGTGTTATAGGCGACCACGTCGGGATATCTTTTGCCACCGATAAAAACTTTTTCGACGGCTCCCAAATAGGATAGTCAACGCGATGCATTGCCACGAAACTTTTTATCTTAGTACGCGCCACAAAGTCAATCGCGCCTAGCTCTTGAGACTCGCCGAGCCGCCCGTCCACAGGGAAGAAGGCAACGTCCGCTTCCATGCCTTCCATCCGTTTGAGTTGACGTTTAAAAGCTTTATCCGCCAATTCTATATTCTCTGGCGTGTCGTCCTCCCAATGCCACCAGTTAAAGTCGCCCGCGTGGAATATCTTTTTGCCTGAAGGTAACTGCACTAGGAATGAAACTCCCACGTCAGTTGAATCATAAGTCAAAACTTTAATCGTATCGTCCTGCCATTCGCTGTAGTGCTTCATGTAAGTAATTTTGTTCGTCGGGAAAAGCTTAACGCGCTTGGTGTGCTTGATGTCGCTTGAGAAAATATAACGCGTAGTCTTCGGAGCGTAGGCGCGAATCCGCGTGCCGAAGTGGTCAAAGTGCGCATGAGTCGCGAAGACATAAAGCTTGTCGAAGTCCCCCTTATCATACGCGGCGTTGACGACTCCCGCAGGATCCTCGAAGTCATCAAAGACCAGCAAAATGTTTTCGTCACGAATCAAAAAACCGCTGTTCAACAAGTAATTAATATTCATAGAGTAATTAGTCCTCCCTGAACCGACGCAAGATTTTTTTTAGTCGGTCTCTCTTTTATCAAATTGGATTGTCAATCATCGCCGCGATTAGCCAAAGCGTCTTGAATCTTTTGCTCAACTTCGGGATTAATCCTTTGGTCGGTGCGGTAGTGTACGTTTTGACGAGCCGTCCGAGTGAAGCCGCGCCCTTGAACTTCGCTTGCCGCTAAGATTAGCATAAAGGCGTTTGCGTCGACGGTTTTGACGATGATTTTTATCTTGGCGATTTGCGTCATGCTCACGACGACCATAACGATTTTTTTAGGATCGCCAGTATAAGCACCCTCGCCATTTAAGAACGTGACGCCGCGTCCGATGTCGGCAATGATTCCGTCGGCAATATCCTTAGCCCTGTCCGAGATAATCAGAATGGCTTTGCGCTGGTTGAAGCCGTCGATAATTTTATTTGTCATCTGCGAGGTAACGTACATGCAAATCA
>CAMNLS010000137.1 GCA_946543495.1 uncultured Selenomonadales bacterium
ATCCCGAAGTCAATGCGCTTGTCCTGTTCGGGACGCCCGCCGAGTATGAACGCGTTAAAAATCTTTTGGCAACGCTCGACGTGGAACTTAAGCAAGTTTCTGTTGAAGCGAAGATTCTTGCTATCGATAAGAACGCGACTAAAAATCTTGGCGTGGAGTGGATGTGGTCGACACTTCCGCAATATCCCGAACATGACCGCGACAGCTACACGCGCACGAATAGCGACGGCGTCGTCACTCATTACGAGGAGAACACTTACACGCGCAAGAGCAATGACTTGACGGGCTACGGCATTATAAAGTTCGGGCGCAGTCATGAGGGCTATCCCTTTGAGTGGTACTACGGCGCGAGAATTAATGCGCTAATCACTGATGGCAAGGCGAAGATTCTTTCACGCCCGAACGTCACGACGATTCAAGGGCGCGAGGCTGTCATTAATGTTGGAAGCGCGGTGCCGGTGCCAAAAGTTTCAAGCACAAATACAAGCACGACAACTTCGATTGAGTATCGCGACGCTGGAATTATCTTGAGGTACACGCCGCGAATCAACGCTGACGGAACAATCACAGCGACGATTCACACGGAGGTTAGCACGCCGCAATACGTCGAGGACATGCAGGCTTATCGATTCAACACGCGCTCGGCTGATACGACTGTCACTGTGCGCGACGGCGAACCAATGGTTATCGGCGGCTTAATCGGCGCGGAGGAGGCTAAGTCCGTCAGCAAAATTCCGTTCTTGGGTGACCTGCCGATATTGGGCGCGTTGTTCAGGAATCATCGCAAGAGTAAATCCGAATCAGAGTTGATAATTTTCTTGACGGCGCACGTGCTCAAAGGAGCGAGCAATGAAACTTTATCCGATAAACCTTGACATAGAGGACAAAGCTTGCGTGGTGATTGGCGGCGGCGAAGTTGCCTTGCGGAAGATACGCGGGCTGTTAGCGGCGGGCGCACGTGTCAAAGTCATTGCTCCGGAAGTCTGCGCGGAAGTCGAAGAGCTTGCAAGGGGCGGGGAAATATCTTGGACGCGGGAAAAGTTTTCGGAAGAGCTACTCGGCGACGAATTGATTTTAATCGCGGCGACGGACAATCCCGAAGTCAATCAACGGGCGGCGTCGCAAGCTAAAAATATTCTGGTCAACGTCGTGGAGGGCAACGGCGGCAACTTCAACGTTCCGTCAACCATAAGGCGCGGCGAACTCCTTTTGACAATCTCGACGGGCGCAGAGTCTCCCGCGTTCTCAAAATTCGTTCGGCTGATGCTAGAGGCGGAACTCGGCGAAAACTTCGGCGAAGGCTTGAAAATAATTTCGCAATGGCGGCGGGAACTCAAGCGACTGTTGCCGAATCATAGGGAGCGAAAAATTTTTTGGCAGAAGGTCTTAACGCGGGAGACGTGGCAACTTTTAAAGAATGGACGACTTGACGAGTTGGAGGAACGAATCAATCATGCACTTGAAAGTTTTGGGCTTGAATCATCGAACGGCACCGATTGAAGTCCGCGAGAAGTTTTCCATAAGTAAAGACGCCTTGAAGCACGGCTTAGAGAATCTCGACGGCTACGACGGCTTGAGCGAGGCGGTTATCCTGTCGACGTGCAACCGCAGTGAAATTTACGCCGTCACGTCTGACGAGGCGAGCATTTATCAATTCCTAAACGATTTAATCGGCGGCGTGGTCGACGAGAAATTTCTTTACGAGTTCGACGACGAGGCTTGCGCTAAACATCTCTTCGAGGTCGCGGCGGGCTTGGATTCATTGGTCTTGGGCGAAGGTCAAATCTTGTCGCAAGTCAAGGAGGCTTACACGACGGCTAAAGCCGCGCAGACGACGAGCACCATTTTAAATACGCTGTTCAATCGGGCGATAGCGGCGGGCAAGAAAGTTCGCACGGAAACCCGAATCGCTTATAACTCGGTGTCGGTATCGTCGGCGGCGGTCGAGCTTGCGAATAAAAAATTAGGCGGGCTTGAAGGTCGAAGCGCGTTAATCTTCGGCGCGGGCAAGATGGCTCAACTCACAGCGCAACACCTTTTATCGCGCGGTCTGAAAAAAATCTTCGTAGCGAATCATCACCTATCGCGAGCAGAGGACATGGCGAATAAAATCGGCGGGCAAGCTGTTGCGTGGGAAGACGCCTTCACGAGCGCGGCTCACGTCGATATAATCATCACTTCGACGGGCGCGCCGCATTACGTTGTTAAGCCGTGGCAAACTCAACAGCTCATGACACGTCGGGCGGGGCGCGGGATATTTTTTATTGATATAGCAGTTCCCCGCGACGTTGACCCGGAAGTCGGCAAGATTAAAGGCGTCACGCTCTACAACATCGATGACCTTGAATCGGTTGTGGAAAAAAATTTGCAGGCGCGTCAACGTGAAGCCGTGCTTGCAAAAAAAATAATCGCCGATGACGTGGCGGCAATCATGGAACGCTTTAAGTATTTGAAGTTTCAACCACTCATGGCGAGCTTGTCCGAACGCGCGGAAAAAATTCGTCAACGCGAAGTCCGGAAGGTTTCAAGCAAGCTCCCCGACCTCAACGACGACGAACGCAGAATCCTTGACCAAATGACGCGCCGCATAGTTCGCAAGCTGTTACGTATGCCGATGATGAAGCTTAACGCCTCGGCGGGCACCGACGCGGAATTTTTCTACGCGCAGGCTTGGAAAGCAATGTGGAATGAGGAATGGGAAAAGGGGAATGATTTTGCGCAAAATTAGAATTGGTACACGGGCAAGTCGCTTAGCACTGTGGCAAGCCGAGTTCGTCGCGGCGGAGCTTAAAAGATTTTTCCCCGCGCTTGAAGTCGAACTCGTCAAGGTTCATACGACGGGCGATAAAATCTTGGACGCACCACTTGCCAAAATCGGCGGCAAGGGATTGTTCACGAAGGAGCTTGAACTTCAAATGGCGGCGGGCGCGATTGACTTAGCGGTTCACAGCTTAAAGGACGTGCCGACCGAATTGCCCGACGGCTTTAAACTCGCGGCGATAACTCGGCGGGCGCAAACCTTCGATGCCTTCGTTAGCAATCATTTCCCGACGTTCGACGCGCTCCCTAAAGGGGCAATCGTTGGAACGTCAAGCCTAAGGCGGGCGGCTCAAATCTTGTCATTGCGTCCCGACTTGCAAATAAAAAATCTGCGCGGCAACGTCGAAACGCGGCTAAGGAAGTTGGACGCGGGCGACTTCGACGCAATCATCTTAGCGGCGGCGGGCTTGGAGCGGCTCGGCTACTCATCGCGAATCAGAGAACTTTTAACGCAGATAATCCCGGCGGCTGGGCAAGGCGCGTTGGCAATCGAGACGCGCAACGATGACGCAGAAATATTTTCCTACGTGCACAAGCTAAACGACACGGAGACTTGCGCGGCTGTCGAGGTCGAGCGCGAATTCTTAACGGAGGTCGGCGGTAGCTGTCAAATCCCTGTTGGAGTCTTCGCGCAGGTTGTCGACGATAAAATCAACGTCAAAGCTTTAATCGCCTCAACGGATGGTCAACACGTCGTCAAGGCTACGGAAGTCGCGCCGCTCAATCAACAAGGCTTGGGCAAAAAAATCGCCGCTCAACTGTTAGACAACGGCGGAAGAGAAATTTTGAACGCCTTGAGCGTCGGAAGCACGAGCCTTTAATGTTCCCCGCACAATGAAAAAACCGTGCAGAGTATGCACGGCGTTAGAAACTTTCGACCGAATTTATTTCTTAGCTTTCTTTTCCTTAATGCGAGCCGCCTTGCCAGTAAGCTTGCGAAGATAATACAGCTTGGCACGACGAACAGCACCACGGCGCACGACTTCAATTTTCTCGACGCGGGGCGAATGTACAGGGAACATACGTTCGACGCCGACGCCGTAAGAAATTCTACGAACGGTGAACATCTCGCGCACGCCCGACCCTTGACGACCAATGACGACGCCTTCAAAAATTTGAATGCGTTCGCGGTTACCTTCAACAATCTTTGCATGGACGCGAACAGTATCGCCTGGCGCGAATTGCGGAATGTTGTCGCGCAGTTGTTCTTTCTCAATGAGTCCGATAATATTCAATTTTAAGTCCTCCTATCTTTGTCCGACGTTCTTGCCCGCACGCAGAG
>CAMNLS010000138.1 GCA_946543495.1 uncultured Selenomonadales bacterium
AGAGCGTTTGACTGGCAGTCAAGAGGTCAGGGGTTCGATCCCCCTCGTCTCCACTAAATTAAGGCGGGAGTTCAGAACTTCCGCCTTTTGCGTTGTTGAAAAGCTTTAACAGTATTGATGGTCAAGGTGAATTATCGCTCTGTCGTCTGAATGCAGTTTAATTAGGCGTCGTTGAAACTCTTTGCGAAGTTCGTGGTCGGTCATTAAAAAATTCCAAGGGACTGCCACGTCAAAGATTAATTTCCTGCCCGTCTTATATGGCACGACGCGGAAGTCATGCAACGATAGCCGCGAATCAATTTCTTCCAAAATTTTTATCGCAAGCTCCTTGTGCTCGTCAAAGTTTTTATCGCCTTGAATAACCGGGTCAACGTGGAGCGTCACGGAAATTTGAAACGTCGTTTGAAGTTTCCGTTCAATCTTATCAATAATCTCGTGCGCCTCAAGGAGTTTCAACGTCGCGGGCATTTCGACATGCATTGAAACAAAAATTCTGTTCGCGCCGTAGTTATGAATAATCAAGTCATGCACGCCTAAAACTTCGGGCGAAGCCATGACTATTTTTTTTATGCCGTCAATGAGGTCTTGATTGGGTCGGTCGCCGAGCAAGGGATTTAGAATTTCCTTAAGCGAACTGAAGCCGCCGCGTAGTATAAAGGCTGATATAAAGACTCCTGCGCCGCCGTCAATGTTCACGCCAAATTCAAGCCAAACACCTATTGACAGTATGACGACGGAAGTTGCTAGGCAGTCGGTAAAGCTGTCGAGAGCCGCCGCGCCTATCGCCGTTGAATTTATTTTTCGTGCCGCATGTCGATAGAACAATCCCAAGAAAAACTTCACGGCAACGGATAAGCTCAGCACGAGTAAAGTTATGGCGTCGACGGTCAAAGATTCAGGCGTGATAATTTTTTCTATTGATGAGTAGAGAAGTTCGCCGCCAACAAGAATCATCGCCGCCGCTATGAATAACCCCGCTAAATATTCCGCCCGCCCGTGTCCGAAGGGGTGTTCTTCGTCGGCAGGCTTAGCGGCAATCTTGAAACCCGCTAGCATTATCGCCGAGCTTCCAACGTCAGAGAGATTGTTAAAGGCGTCGGCAACGATAGAAATTGCGCCGCTGAAAATTCCAATCGCCAACTTGACCGCGCTAAGCAAGAGATTGACGCAAATTCCCGCGACGCTCACGAATTGCCCGAAGCCCTCGCGCGTTGACAGGTTAAATAATTTTTTCCAGCAACTTTTAAAAAGTTGCCAAATAGTAACCGCGTTCACGTGCCCGATAACCTCCGCTCTCCGCCGCGCATCATGTTAAATAATTTTTTCCAATGCATTGAACAGTTTAAGATTCTCCTTTCGCGAACGAATTGCCGAACGCAGATAAGAGCCGTTCAGCCCGACGAAGTTCGCGCAACTTCTTAGCAAAATTTTTTCGTGCCGCAACTCCATTAAGATTCTTTCGGCTTGCTCGTGCCTGAACAAAACAAAATTCGCCGTCGGCGGAAAGACTTCAACGCCGCACAACTGGCTTAAGTGTTCGACGAAAAATTTTTTCTCCTCCGCAAGCCAAGCACGCGTCCGCCGCAGATAGTCATCATCGGCAAGAGCCGCAACGCCAGCCTTCTGAGCTAGGAAGTTCACGTTCCAAACGTCCTTCGACAAGTTCAATCGCCGCGCTAAATTCTCTTCGACGACTGCAAAGCCTAAACGCAAGCCGGGTATCGCAAATATCTTCGTCAGCGACTGCACCACAGAAATTTTCTCCGAGACTAAACCTCTTGCCGAGTCAACGTCAAGGAAGTCAATAAAAGATTCGTCGACGACGACGTTTGCGACTTCGGCGAGCCGTAAAATTTCTTCCGCGCTGATTAGATTGCCCGTCGGATTGTTTGGGCGACCGATTATCACACAGGAGGCGCGAAGCTTATTGAGGTTCAACGAAAACTTTTCCGCCGCGTCCGTGAAGAAGTATTCGACACGACAACCTGCCGCACGAGCCGCCCGCTCATATTCGCTGAAACTGGGCACGGGGATTGTCACGCAGTCGGGGCGCGTCGCGTTGAAGTAGAGGTAAAAGAATTCCGCCGCGCCGTTGAGCACGACTAAATTCTTTTCGGGCACGTCGTAGCGTTGAGAGATGGCGCGTTTAAGTTCGGCGGCTTGCGCGTCGGGATAATTCACCACGCCGCGCAGATTGTCTTCGAGCATCTGCAGAACCTTTTCCGACAAGCCGAGTGGATTTATATTCGCGCTGAAGTCGAGCCAATCGCCCGCCCTGCCCGCCGCGTCATAGACCTGCCCACCGTGTTGATAACGCTCCAAAGTTTCTCCCCCTAAAAAAATTTTTGCCATTATATCACGGCGACATACTTGCGCAAAAAACTTTTTGTTATTTCCCCTAGCGCATGATATAATCGCCGCGTTGATTCTGCAAAAAATTTTATCGGCGGTGATGAAGCAATGGTCGTAGAAATTATCAGCGTGGGCACCGAAATTTTAATGGGCAACATCGTCAATACGAACGCGCAATACTTAGCTAAGCGGTTGGCGCATCTCGGCTTGGATTGCCATTATCAAACGGTCGTTGGCGATAATCCTGCGCGGATAAAGTCTGCATTGGACGTGGCATATTCGCGGGCGGACGCCGTGATTATGACGGGCGGGCTTGGACCCACTAAGGACGACTTGACTAAAGAAATGCTAATGGAATACTTCGACAAGCGTCCGGTCGTCGATACGCAAGTTCTAAACTTCTTGGAGGAACGCGCAAAGGCTCGCGGCTTTGAAAGATTATCCGACGGCATGAGGAAGCAAGCTATTGTTCCAGAAGGCGCGCTGATTCTTTATAATCATCACGGCACGGCTCCCGGTTGCGTCATGGAACGCGACGGAAAAATTTGTATTCTGTTGCCCGGTCCGCCAAAGGAAATGCAACCGATGTTCGAGGAGTGTTGTGACCTTTATCTAAACGGCAAGAGAGATAAAATCTTAGTGTCGATGATTATAAAGTGTGTCAGCAAGTTCAACGCGCCGATTGCTATTGTTGGTGAATCCCCCGTGGCTGATAGACTTGCTGAACTCCTTGACGGCACTAATCCGACGGTTGCGACATATGCTAAGGAAGACGGCTGTATTGTTCGAGTGACGGCGGCGGCGAAGAATCACGACGAGGCGTTGACGCTTTTAAATCCTGTCGTCGAGGCTTGCAGAGAACGTATCGGCGAAGAGTACATTCAATACATAAAAGAAGACATTTAAAAGGAGCTGAGCTTTATGATTATCGTTACGGGCGGCGCGGGCTTCATCGGTAGCAATATCGTTCGGGCTTTGAACGAACGCGGGCGCACAGATATTTTAATCGTCGATGACTTGGGCGGCGGCGACAAGTTCAAGAATTTAATCGGCTTGCGCTTTATCGACTATCAACACAAGGACGACTTCATTGCTAAGCTTGACGGTTTCGGGCAAAACGTCGAGGCTATCTTCCACGAGGGCGCGTGCTCCGATACTATGGAATACGACGTAAACTTCATGATGAAGACTAACTACGAATATTCAAAGGAGCTGTTGAAGTTCTGCATTAGGAAACAACTGCCGCTGATTTATGCGTCGAGCGCGTCAGTCTATGGCATGGGCAAGCGTGGTTTCCGCGAAGACGAATCTTGCGAGGCTCCGCTCAATCCTTACGCTTTCTCAAAGCTGATGTTCGATAGATACGTTCGCCAGTTCGCGGACAAGGTCAAGAGTAAGATAATCGGCTTGAGGTATTTTAACGTCTACGGTCAGCAGGAAAACCACAAAGGAAAGATGGCGTCGATTTTCTACCAGATTTATAAGCGCATGAAACTCGGCGGCGGACCTCGACTGTTCAAGGGCATGGACGGTTACGGCGACGGCGAACAGAAGCGCGACTTCATCTACGTTAAAGACGTGGCGAAGATTAATCTTTGGTGCCTTGACAATCCGATTGCCAACGGGATTTATAATTGCGGCACGGGGCACGCGCACACCTTTAACGACGTGGCTAAGGCAATGATTGAGTCAATGCATTCTAGGATGCGGACGACTTATTGCGAATTCCCCGACG
>CAMNLS010000139.1 GCA_946543495.1 uncultured Selenomonadales bacterium
GATTGAAACGCGACATACGAAGGATACAACCGCCCGTCAAATGAATTCTGTTGACAGCCGCCGCGTCAAGGCGAATATAACTTTTTTCGCCGCGTCCGAGATGAGAAAATCCGTCGTACATGCCCAGAACGTCCCAGCCGTGACGATTAGCCGTGTTCGTGACCGCATTGATAACAGCGTTGATACCAGGCGCAGGACCGCCGCCGCAAACTATAGCAACTACTTTTCTAACACCAACCATTTAACATACTCCTTTCAATCTTAAAGCGTTGTCCGAAATTTCGCCGCCTTGATAAAGTTTTCCTGCCGCGATAAAAGAAAAATCCCCCGCGCGGAGGGATAATTTATTTTCCGAACGATTTTCGCAGAGCTTTTGGAATATCTGCCAAGTTGAATTGCAAATCGGAAAGGGCGCGTCGAATAATCGCGGGCGTGAGCATATCTGGCGGCAATCTCTTTTCCAACATGACTAATTTCAACACTTCGGGCGATTTTTCGTCGCCGAAACGTATATGGCTTGCAATTCGTTGAATCAGTGACGTTCGAGCGGATTCGACGGTATCAGGCAAGCACTCTTTACGCATGTGCGGCATTCTTTTTAACAAAATTCTTTGCGCGTCCCACGTTTTGAGCCACGGCTCGTCATAAAGTATCTTAAACAGCTCTGCAATCATTATTTCGTGCTCTTTTATTCTGCAAACCTCGCAAAACATTTCTTTTGGCGTGCAAAGCGTATCGCACTTAGCGCATTTATGCCAACCGTTAGCGAGCCGAAACTTTTTAAGCCGCGCTTGCGTCAATAACGTATCAAGAACAGTCCGCCGCAAATTTTCGTCGGAAACTCTTTTAGATTGCTCTTCGCAATGATTAATTTCCTCGTCCGTCAAAGTTATTTGCTTCAAATCGACTTCTTGAACCTGCACGGGCTTTGATAAAGTTTTTTTTGGCTTATCGGCGATTTGAAAGCCCTTAGCAATTCGTATTTCCTTGACCGTTAGTTCTGTTTGCCCGAAGTTTTCTTTAATATCGTCGAGAATTTCTTCAGCGAAAAACTTCAGCTGGTCTTTCAAAGCGGAATTTTGCACGTCGACGAATAAAACGCCGTGTTCAATCGTGACGGGTCTAATTTGCGCGGCAATGGTCTTGTCAACGAGTTTATCCCAGTTGCGAATCAATTCACTGCAGAGGAATTTTTTATAAGTTTCCGCGCCGAACGAACGAATTTGTTTATGGAGCATTAAATCCAGTTCAATCACTCAATCAGCCTCCCCGCTTCGACTAAAAAAAATTTGCCGAAACTTTTCGGCGAGAAATAAGCGCGTTCCGTTGCAGTTATCAACGTCTGAATTCGTTCGCGGCTAAGGAATTCGAGTAAAAGTTCGCGGCGTTCGGCGTCGAGTTCGCTCATCACGTCATCGAGTAACAAAATCGGATATTCGCCCGTCTCGGACTTTAAAAATTGCAGTTCGGATAGTTTCAAAGCAAGTGCCGCCGTGCGAAGTTGTCCTTGCGAGCCGAAAAGCTTCAGTTCGCGTCCGTTGATAAAAAATTTTAAATCATCGAGATGAGGACCAATACTCGTGGAGCCGCGTTGAATATCTTTAAACCTTTGCGCCCGTAGCATTTTTAGGAAGTCGCTTGAAGAATTAAGCCCGCGCAGGTCGTAAACGATTGATAGTTCTTCTTTTTGCGCGGAAATACTCTTCTGCATGGAATTAGCCAAGTCATTCAATTTGCAAACGGTCTTCAATCGTTTTTCGGTGACGATTGCGGCATACTCGGCTAATTGTTCGTCCCAAAGTTCGATTTCAGATTCTCTTGCCGCGCCGTCGCGAATTTTTTTAAGTAACGCGTTCCGCAATTCTAAAAGCCGATTGTACTTCGATAACTCCAAGAAATAAATCGGCATGGCTTGAGCAATTTGCGCGTCCAAAAACTTTCTGCGGCTTATCGGCGAACTTTTGAACATGAATAAATCTTCGGGCGAGAAAAGCACTGAATTTAATTTGCCGATGAGTTCACGCGGACGAATTGAATTTGCGTCTAGTAAGATTCTTCGTTTTCGTTCGGAAGAAACTTCAATAGCTAAGTTATGGGAAACGCCCGCCCTAACGTATTCAATTCGCAAAACCGCGACGGTTTCGCCCCAACGAATAAGCTCCGACTCCTTACCGGCACGCGAACGCAGTAGCGATACAAAGTTAATCGATTCAAGGATATTTGTCTTGCCCTGCGCGTTTTGTCCGAGGAAAATATTTATCGCGTCGTCGGGGCGGCAATTTATTTCGGGAATGTTGCGCCAATCCTTTAAAAAAATTTTGGTCGCGTGCATTTAAGCTCTAACGGGCGTGGCGATGTAAACGTAATTATCGTTATCCGGCTCGGTGAAGGCGGCGGGGCTATAGCGGTCGTTGAGCGCGATATTAACTTGCTTGCCGTTGATAACCTTAAGCACGTCAGATATATAACTGCCGTTAAAGGAAATATCCAGCTCGTCGCCGCTAATCTCCGCTTCAATGTTCTTGACTGCGCCGCCGATGTCGGGCGAGTTGGAAGAAATTTCTATGCCGCCGTTGTTGAAGGAAAGCTTTACCGTGTTATACTCTGTCTCCTTCGACATGAGCGAAACGAATTCAACAGCGTTTCTAAATTCGATAGTATCAACGGTAACTTGCGTGGTGCTAGACGTTGGAATAATTCTGTCGTAAGGCGGGAACTGTCCTTCGATAAGCCGCGCCGTCATGAAGACATTATCGAAACTGAAAGTAAGATAGCGGTCGGAATAATTAATCGTGATGTAGTTTTCAACGTCTTTTGGGTCGATGCGCAACATAAGCCCGCGCAACGTTTCAGCAGGTACGACAAAGCTTGAGTCCGGATAAGCGTCCGCAAGTTGCTCGGTCGCAAGCGCAAAGCGATGGGTGTTCGTGGCAATAAGAGAAATCTTATCGCCTTTAATTTCAAAGTAGCCGCCTGTGAAGATTGGACGGTCAGTCTCTTTAGCGGCGGCGAAGACAGTCTTGCGAATCAAATCCCTTAGCGTGGTCGTGCGAATCTTAAAGGATTTATCTGTTTCAGGCGTTTTGACTTTGGGGAAGTCGCTGGCATTCATCGTCAACAGCTCAACGCTTGCGCCGCCCGATTCAATCGTCAAACTGTTATTGCTATCCTCGTCTGAAAAAGTAATCGTGTCGTCGGGCATGTTCTTGACGAACTCTTGAAAGCGTTTGCCGCTCACAACCGTTTCGCCCGCAACCTCAGTATTAACGGGAATACGCGTGACTATACCTGTGGAAAAGTTATTCGATTGAATCTCAAGCATTGAACCTTCCGCCTTAAGATAAATGCCCGCAAGCACGGGTGTCATCGGCTTGACGGCAACCGCTCTAATCACGAACTGCAAAGCCTCGGTTAAATCGCTCTTATAACAACTGAACTTCATTCAAATTGCCTCCTTAATAAAAGTACCGCCGCATTGTATACCATTTAAAATCATTTGACAAACGATTTTATCAAGCATAGAATTAGCGCGAACTCCTCGGCAAGAGATGTATGAGCAAGTAAAGAAATTTTAAGGAGGAGTATCAATGAAGTCTTGGAAAAAGTTATTGGCAGTAGGGGCGGCGTGCTCAAGTTTATTCTTTGCGCATGCCGAAGCCGCTTATCAGCTCAATGAAGAGGTGGCAAGTCCGCCCGCCGCGTTGCAAATGGCAACTCAAATCGGCGTCCTCAACTACAAGAATCCAAACATGCAAAGCTACATGGACAAGGACGCTATTGTTGTCTTGAGCTTCGGCACGACCTTTAAAGACCAGCGCACGAAGTCAATCGACGCCACCGCCAATGCGATTCAAGCCGCTCATCCCAACGTTAAAGTCGTTACCGCCTTCACAAGTCACATTGTCCTTAAGCACATCATGGAGAACGAAGGCAAATGCGACTACATGACGCCCGAACAAACACTTGACCAACTTAAGCGCGAAGGTTACACGCGAATTGCGCTCGTCTCGCTCGACGTAATACCCGGCATGGAGTACAAATACGACGTGGCACTTTTCCACGAGTACAAGACGCAGTT
>CAMNLS010000140.1 GCA_946543495.1 uncultured Selenomonadales bacterium
GAATCTGCGTAGTGTAGAGGTCGATGAAATTTTTAGTCGCGAGCTTGATTTTGAATCGTTTGGCGAAAAAATTCTTAAGTTCTTCCTCCGTATTGGCTTCTGCGAGCGTTTGGAACAGATTTTTCTTCATGAGAGCACCTCTGAGCGAAAAAATTAGTCACGTTGGCTAAAAATCCTGCCGAAAACAATTTTGAAAGAAAATTTTGCTGTGAAAGGAGTTTTGAGGCTTGAAAAGAGTTTGGAAGAGATTTTGGAGCCTTGAAACGGATTTTGAGTCTTGAAAACGGTTTTTGAAGGCGATTTGGAGTGGCAAAAGCGAAATTCTACATATGTAGAATTTTCATGTTGGAAAAATGGCGTCAGGACGCGTGATTTCAGAGGGCATAAAAAAACCCCCGATTTTTTGGGGGATTTTAGAATGGCGAGTGAAAATTCTACTGTAGTAGAATTTTCCGATTGAGCATGAGATTGAACCTCTGAGGCGAATTTTTCATGACAAATAGGCGTAGAAAAATTTTTTCATGCGTGATATAATCTGCGCGTAGAAATTTTTAAGGGGGAATTGTTATGGGGTTTAACGAGGAGCAATTCAAGGAGATTTTAGCGGAATTTACAATCGACACGGAGCGTTTGCAGACAATCGCGGCAAGTTTTCGTCAAGATTTGCAACTTGGACTGCGTGACGTGGAACTTTCATCTATGCGCATGTTGAAATCTTACGTAGGACTTCCGAGCGGCAAAGAAACGGGCGAATATCTTGCGTTGGACTTCGGCGGAACGAATGTTCGCGTATTTAGGATTCGTTTGGACGGCGGCGGCAAGTTTGAGATAATTAAACGCGTTGGACGCCCGCTGATTGTGCCCGGCAAGTACGATTACATTTGCAAAGAGTCAACCGCCGAGCAAATGTTTGATTTTATCGCGGAATTGATTGACGAGGCGATTGACGGCGATCACAACACGAAATATTATCTTGGACACACATTTTCTTTTCCGTCGACGCAAACGAACCTTTACGACGCGAAATTGATAATTTGGACGAAAGAATTTGCTACGCAGGGCGTTGAAGGGGAAATTGCGAACGATTTACTAGTTGAAGCTCTGAAACGTCGTGGCGCGGGCAATGTTGAGCCGGTTGCAGTGCTGAATGATACGGTTGCGGTGCTTTTAAGTGCTGCATACAAGACGCCGGACATTTTTATTGGCTCAATCTACGCTACGGGGCATAATACTTGCTATCTTGAGTCTAGTATCCACGATCCGAACGGCGTTGGCTTAGGCGGAATGATTTTGAACTTGGAATGCGGCAATTTCATGAAGCTTATCCCGAATCGTTTCGATAAAGAGTACGATGAACGCTCGGAGAAGCCCGGCGAGCAAAGATTTGAAAAAATGGTCTCTGGTCGTTACATGGGCGAGCTTTTAGGCATGGCGATTGCGGAACTTTTAGGCGAGAAGGGCAAAAATTACGGTTTGACCTCGATTGATATGTCGATGATGATTCTTGACGAGTCAGAACATCTTGGCAAGGCGTCGGATATAATTATGGCTAAGGTTGGGCGCGAACTTGACTATGCAGACGTTAAAAAGATTCGCGAGCTTGCGTCTGCTATCGTGATTCGTTCGGCGAGATTGGTTGCGGCGTCGTTCGTGGCGATTATTTGGCAACGCGCCGGCTCCGGCAAGATTCAAAAGCAGCATGTTGCGGTTGACGGCTCTGTTTACGAGAAAATGCCGCTTGCAAAGGAAAATATCGTCAAAGCAATGGGCGAACTGCTTGAAGAGGACGCCGCGCAGGTCGACACTATCCTTGATAACGGCGGCTCCGGACTTGGTGCGGCAATCGCGGCGGCTATGGCTGTGAATAAAGATTGACACTTCAAAGATAGAAAATAATAACGGCAAGACTTTAGAAATTTGGTCTTGCCGTTTTATATTTCGTTTTAATCCGCACACCCCTTGCGAGGCGCAACCTTAGCTCTTAGCCTTTAGCTTTGAGTTCTTGGAGTTTCGGACCCATGATGCGCTTGTAAGCCTCAACGCCCGGTTGATTGAATGCGTCGATGTTGAGCAATTCGCCTTCGTAGGCAACCGACATTGCAAGCAGATACATAAGTTCGCCGAGATGATATTCGTTGAGTTCGGGCAACGTGAAGCAAGCGTTAAAGCGTTTGTTGGATTTGAGCGCGTCCGCGTTCGATTGGCGCGCAACTTCAAGAGCATCGCCCATTGCTACGCCGGAGATGTCCGCGAGTTTTTTAACGTCGGGGAAGACGTTCGGAATAACTAAATCGTTAGCCCACTTCGCAACCTTAACGAACTGAACGACTTTATCGAGCGTGCCTTCCTGATGTTGTTGCGTCTGTGAATGCATATCGGTCGTGCCGACTGCGACAAGCGGCGTGCGTCCTTCGCAAACTTCTTCGCCGTCTTTGCTCCACTGCTTGCCGAGCGATTCGGCTAACAACTGAATATACCATTCGGACAGCGACTTAAGATAATCGCCATAGGGCATGAGGACTTCGATATTGCGCCCGTGCTTTTTGTAAGCCGCAACCTTCAAAGCCGCGTTGAGCATAGCGGGATTCTGCCAGATGTCATCGTTTTGGCAAGCCTTATCCATATCGCGTGCGCCTTCGAGGAATTTTTCAATGTCCATGCCGATAACAGCCGCCGTAGAAAGTCCGACTTCGCAGAAGACAGTAAAGCGACCGCCAACGCCGTCGGGTACCGCGAAGCATTCCCAGCCGTTTTCGACAGCGATTTGCTTAAGCAGGGTCTTCTTCTCCATGTTCGGGTCAGTGACTGCGACGCATTCAACCTCAATGTTAGCGTCTTTCTTGAGGGCGTCGAGGATAACCATAAAGTTGCTCATGGTGTCGAGGGTGCCGCCGCTCTTTGACATGCACATAAGCATAACTTTGAACTTGCCGCCGCCGTGGGTCTGCTTGTTCGCCGCCATAGCCTTAAGGTGATTGATGATGTCGCCAGTCCTGCGCGGGTCGATGTTCTGTCCGCTGAAGTAGACTTTGGGCAAGCCGTTGCGTTGTTCAGTCGTCCACGTGTTCCAGAATTCGCCGCAGAAGATGTCGAACAGAACTTTATTGCCCAAGAACGAGCCGCCGATACCGAGGGATACAACTGCGTCGACGTTATTGCGAATGCGTTCCGTGAAGTCGTGGAGCCTTTGAATACTTGCGGGCGAGTTGAGGTTAAGTTTGCCGTTCTCCTCAGTGATGTAGGGGAGCTTGGAGAAGTAAACTTTTTCGGGTGCGCCGTCTTTGCTGAGGTGAGCTTTGATAAAGCCCGTTTCGCGCATAACCTTCATAGCCTCGTGAGCCGCCTTGAGAGCGTCTTTGTAGCTGTCGAGGTCGGCTTGAGTAACTTTACCTTCGCCGAACAGATTATCATAGTCGAAGCTGAAACCAGATTTAAGCGTTAATGCCATTGATTAAATCTCCTTTCTTGACTAGGGAATCAGGGAAATAATACTATTTCCCTATTTCCCTTTTTCCCTACTTCCCTTTTTCCCTAAAATTACACGACGGAAGCGACGATTTCGCCAGCCTCTTCTTGAATTTGCTTAAGGTGGTCTGCGCTAACGAAGCTTTCAGCGTAGACTTTGCACATATCCTCAGTACCCGACGGACGAGCCGCGAACCAACCCTTATCGGTGACGACCTTCAAGCCGCCGATTGACGCGCCATTGCCCGGAGCCTTCGTGAACTTGCCGGTAATCTTTGCGCCAGCGAGCGTGTCAGCCTTAAGGTTTTCGGGAGCGAGTTTACCCAACGCCGCTTTTTGTTCGGGCGTGGCGGGCGTATCTTTACGAGCATAGAAAAATTCGCCGAACTTGTCCGTAAGTTCCTTATGATGTTCGGAAGGATTCTTGCCGGTCTTGGCGGTGATTTCGACGGCGAGCAAGTCCATAATGATACCGTCTTTATCAGTCGTCCAAACGCTAGCATCTTTGCAAAGGAACGACGCGCCCGCAGACTCTTCGCCGCCGAAGCCCATTGAGCCATCAAACAAGCCGT
>CAMNLS010000141.1 GCA_946543495.1 uncultured Selenomonadales bacterium
TCGACTACGTTAAGGCGGCGGACGTGTCGCAGATAGATTACTTCGGCGCGGGACCACTTCACGAAACGCAGACTAAAACCGATTGCGGAAGGACGGTGGACGGACGAATCATCACGCATGGCTTTGAAGAGCTTGCCGAACTCGTCAAGGTCAGTTCCATTCCGATTGTAGTCGGCGGCGGCGTCAAGCTCAAAGACATTCCCGCGTTGGCGGCAACGGGTGTTGACGGATTCTTTGTAGTGTCGGCGGTGGCGGGCGCGGATAATCCAAAGCTTGCGGCGCGTGAATTAGTTCAAGCGTGGCGCAAAGCTGAGCTTTGATGCAGTGGGCGTGGAGGTCGCGTTCCCATTAAGCGCGGAGCTAAATTTATTGGCAACGTGAACGCGTTACGCTGGACGCAATGTCACGTTGCTTTTTTTCGTTGCGAACCTGAATAATTTCTGATAAAATCTTTTGCACGAAAGGAGGTCGATAGCTTGGACACATCATCTGAACTCGTCGCGGAGGAAACGCAACAAAGATTCATCGTCGAGACGCTGGAAAAAATTCTTGAGCTTCAACAGAAAAACTCTCGGCAGTTAGAACAATCCTTACGCGAGAACGTGAACTTTCAAAATCAAGTGCGGCAAGGTATGCAATGCGAACTTGATAACTTAAAAGAACAACAACGCGGCGAACAGTTCACGCCAATATTAAGAGCAGTGGCGGCGGTGTGCGTGGAGTATCGGAAGATGCTTGCGGACGAATCAATATCAAGACGGACGCGGCGGACGTTAAAGCTAATGTTCGATGAGCTAGAAGAAATTTTATCGGAGTACGACGCGGAAATTTTTTCGTCGGAAGTCGGCGAACCGCGCCGCCCGCTCTTAACTAAAATCGTCAACACCATCGCGACGGGCGATAAAAGTTTACACAACACCATAGCCAGGAGCCGCCGCCCCGGCGTCATGAGGGGCGGACGAATGCTTTACCGAGAGTTCGTCGATGTTTATGTTTACGACAGCGACGCGGGCGGCAAAAAATCCGAATCTGCTCGCAGTGAATAAAGGAGATAAAAATATGGTAACTTATGGTATAGACCTTGGCACAACCTATTCATGCATTGCGCGCTTGGACTCGAACGGCAACCCCGAAGTCATTCGCAACAACGAGGACGACTCAAACACCGTGGCAAGCGTCGTCTTTTTCGAGAATGAAAATAATGTCGTCGTCGGTCAAGCGGCTAAGGAAAACGTTGAGACGGACGGCGACCGCGTTGTTCAGTTCGTCAAGCGCGAAATCGGCAAGCCGGACACTCGGACTTATGAATTCGACGGCAAGACTTATACGCCCGTTGAGATTAGCGCGTTGATTCTTACGCGGCTGAAAAATTTGGTGGAGGCGCAAGGCGGCACGATTGAAGACGTGGTTATAACTGTTCCGGCTTACTTCGGACTTGAGGAACGTTCCGCGACTAAACAGGCGGGCGAACTTGCCGGACTTCACGTGTTGAGCTTGATTAATGAGCCGACGGCGGCGGCGTTGAGTTATTGCGCACGCCAATTCCAAGAGGACAGGACAATCCTTGTTTACGACCTCGGCGGCGGTACCTTCGACGTGACTGTATTAAAGATGTCAATGGCGCAAAACGATTCGGGGCGCGACGTTCAAAAGATTAAAGTGTTGGCTACGAGCGGCGATGACAGGCTCGGCGGTAAGGATTGGGACGATAAGCTTTATAATCATATCTTGCGGGCTTGTTGCGACGATAGCGGCTTGCAACCCGAAGAGGTGGAGGCGGAGACGCGGCAAGATATTCGCTCCAAAGTCGAAGAGGCTAAGCGCAAATTAAGTAAGAAACAATCGGCGAAGGTTCGCATTGACGTGAACGGTTCGCGCACAGAGATTGTCATCAAGCGTTCGGACTTTGAGCAGATGACTTCAGACCTTGTGGCAAGAACGATGAACTTTGTTGACGCGACGTTGGAAAAAGTTTCCGCTGAAGCGATTGATACTGTTCTGCTCGTCGGCGGCTCAACTTATATGCCGATGATTATAAACGCCGTCGAAGCCCGATTCCCTGGCAAAGTTCAACAGCACGACCCCGACCAAGCTGTTGCCAAAGGCGCGGCGATTTATGCTAGCATGTTAGTTGAGGAAGTCGGCTCTACTTCCGCGCAGGGCGATGAAACTTCCGGCGACGAAACTATTCATGCCGAACAGCTCACGAGTAAATTTACTGTCGAAGACCAGACGCCGCGTTCATTTGGACCGGGCGTCGTCGATGTGAACGGAGCTAAGCACAAATACGTTTTGGAGAACTTCATTAAGATTGGCGAGAAGATGCCCGCCGTCTTCACGAAGACTTATTACCCGCTTGAAGACAATCAAGAACTTGTGCGCCTGCGTGCCTTTGAAAACATGTCGACTGATGACAAGTTGATTCCCTGCGTCGACGAAGAGGGCAACCCGCAAGCTACTGACCCCGCGCACAACGTCAAACTGCTCGGCGAACTTGTCGTTAGTCTGCCGCCGAACACCAGCCGCGATACGCCGATTAAAGTTACATTCAAAGTCGATGCATCGGGCGTTCACGTCGAGGCAGTCAACACAAAGACTAATGAGACCTTTGAAACTTTCCTGCGCACAGGTTCCGATATCGACATTGAGGCAAGTGCCGTTCACCAACTGCGCATCTCTTCCGATTAACAAATTATCTGCTTAACTAACACTTGAGGGGGGTTGAATTTGGCGCAACGAAATATCTTTGAAATGCTCGGCTTGGAATTTGATCCTCCCGACAACGTGAAGAAAATCCGCGCCGCCTATGAGGCTTGGAAGAAACGTTTAACGACCGAACAGAATACGAGCGTTGACCCTGCACGCCTTGCGAAGATTCGCGAGGAATTGGAATTGCAAATGGACGGCTACATTGCGCGAGTATTAGAAAACCCGATACTCCGTCAGCGGGAAGCCGAATCACTTAAGCAGCAACGCATTGAAGAATTGCGGCTCTACATAGATATTCAGCGCGGCGAGACGCAGGGCACCTTGCAAGTCAATCAGTCACAGATTCGGCAGATACGCGACAAACTCAAGCTCAGCCTCGCGACGATTGAGACGACCTATAAGGAACAGGGCTTTGAGATTAAACCCGCCAAGACCGCGCAGACTATCTTAGCGATGCTGAATAATTTCTTCCTTGCCGATTCGGTAATGGAGGAGCTTAGAAGAAACTTCGCGACGTTCCAACTTGTGCCCGATGCAAAAAATTGCCCGTGGTCGGCTGAAGTTCATGACCTCTACGAGCTGGCGTTTTACATCGAGAGTCAAATTGAGCCGTCGCCGGATTTTTATCGCCGCCGTTCCACTGATGACCTTCGAGAAATTTTCCGCGAGGCCGCTAAAAAGTTTTCCGCGCCCATTCCGCAATGGCAATCGATTAAAGCCCTGCTCAATCTGGCGCAAACTCAGGTCTTTAACAACGACGATAATCGCTTTAAATACGATCACTCGCTTAAGATTATGTCGCTTGCAGAATTTTTCGCACAGATAAAAGCCGCCCCCGAATTGTTCAAACGTGACAGCCATTTTGCAGACAACTGCATTAATCGTATTCGTCGCCGTATTCCGAACTTCCTGACTTACGAACTTAGCGTCGCGCTTTACAACAAGGCGGCGGGACTTCTGCGCACTCCTTACGAGGCGACCAACGACGCGGGCGAAAACTCTTTTTGCGTGACGTGCAATAACTGCAAAGCCTTTGAAAACTTCCGGACGCGTGAAGAGGCGGAGCGGGCGCGTTGTAAGGTCTGTGGAGAAAAATTTTTCATTGAGTGTCCGAAGTGCGGCAAGAAAGTTCCCGCGATTGCCGAGCATTGTTCAGCGTGTCAATTTTCCTTCGCCAAGCTGAAAAATTTTGACAGATACGTCGACGAGATGAACACCATGCTTGACGAGCTGGAAGAAACGCCTTTTGTTGATGAGGTTATCAATCGTATTACCGTGCAAATTTCTGAACGACTAGTCAAAGCGAAATATCTTAATCCCGAAGCCG
>CAMNLS010000142.1 GCA_946543495.1 uncultured Selenomonadales bacterium
CTATACGTGCCATAAAATTTTCACCTCCTTAACCTTGACGTTGTTTATGTTTGGGGTTTTCGCAAATAATCATGACGCGCCCTTTGCGCTTGATGATCTTGCATTTGTCGCACATCTTTTTAACTGACGGTCTAACTTTCATAATGCCCGCCTCCTAAACGATTCGATAATGTATCACGTTTGTTAATTTTTGTCTATAGTTATTTAAAACGATAAGTGATCCTTCCGCGAGTCAAGTCGTATGGGGTCAGCTCGATGGTTACTTTGTCGCCGGGGAGGATTCGGATAAAGTTCATGCGGATTTTTCCTGAAACGTGCGCCAAGACTTTATGTCCGTTTGCCAATTCCACTTGAAACATTGCGTTTGGCAGTGCCTCCAAGACTTTGCCTTCCACTTCGATTACGTCTTGCTTTGACATAGCTGTCGCCTCATTCCTGCACCGTCGCGAGGACTCTTATCAACTCTTCGGTGACTTGTTCTATCGATTGCGTACCGTCTATTTCGTGATAGACGCCCGATGCCTTGTAATAGTCGATTAGTGGGCGCGTAGACTCTTCATATGCCATGAGCCTTTGACGAAGGGTTGCTTCATTGTCATCTGCGCGTTGATACAATTCGCCGCCACAATTATCGCACGCCTCGCCTTTCGGCGGATTATACTTAATGTGGTATGTCGCCCCGCATCCTTTGCAGATACGTCGTCCGACTGCTCGTTCAATCAAATACTGAGCCGGCACGCTGATATTCAAGACGCAACTAATCTCTTTGCCCAAGTCTGAAAGAATATTCGCTAAGGCGTCGGCTTGCGCCACTGTGCGCGGGAAACCATCTAAGATAAAGCCACCCGCGCAATCGTCTTTTGCTAAACGTTCACGAACTATCCCGATTGTAACTTCGTCCGGTACCAATGAACCCGACTCCATACAAGCCTTAGCCTTAAGACCGAGTTCGGTTCCTGCTTTAACCGCAGCGCGGAACATGTCGCCCGTAGAGATCTGCGGAATGTTAAACTTTTCTACCAGTTTGACCGCCTGAGTACCTTTGCCGGCACCAGGAGGCCCCATCATTAAAAGTTGCATAATTTCCTCCTTATTTCATGAAGCCTTCGTAGTGCCGCATAACGACCATTGCTTCGATTTGTTTCATGGTGTGCAAAGCAACCGAAACGACAATTAATAACGCCGTGCCTCCAAAGTAAACGCCTTGAATGTGCGTGGCTCCGCCAATTAAGTTCGGCAACACCGCGATAAAAGCTAAGTACAACGAGCCTGCTGTTACCAAACGCGTCAATACATAATCAACATAATCCTCTGTTGGTTGACCAGGTCTTATGCCAGGTATGAACGCGCCGTATTTCTTCAAATTGTCTGCCATGTCGTGTATCTTGACCGTGACCGCCGTATAAAAATACGTGAAGAAAATTATCAGTACCACATACAGGAAAGTTTGTAAAGGTGTGCCCCACTGAAGATGAGCCGCGATTTTTTGGATGCTGGGATTGTCAATGAACTGAACAACAGTGATAGGGAACATCAAAACCGAAGAAGCAAAGATGATAGGAATAACGCCCGCCGGATTGACTTTAAGCGGCAAATGACTGGAATTAGCTCCGTATGCACGAGAGCCAACGACGCGCTTAGCATAGGTTATTGGTATCCGCCGCAAGGCCGCCTCGACGTAGATTACGAACACGATCATTGAGATTGCGATTAGCCCAAACAGAACTACACTGAAATAACTTATCGTACCCGCCTGAACGTATTGATAAATCGTTGCCAAGTTCTTTGGCAATGCCGCGACGATACCCGCGAAGATTATTAACGAAATTCCGTTGCCAACGCCCTGCGCAGTTATCTGCTCGCCTATCCACATTAAAAGCGTTGTTCCTGCAGTCAGCGTTATTGCAATTATCAAGATGTTCACGGGATTAGGATTCAAGATTGCCGCCTTTAACCCGATACTCATTCCGATAGCTTGCAAAAACGCCAATACCACTGTCAGCTTCCTAGTTACTTTAGTCGTCTTCTTGTGACCCTCCGCGCCTTCCTTGCTCCATTGCTCCAAAGTCGGCACGACTACCGTCAACAACTGCATGATGATCGCCGCGTTGATGTAGGGCGTGATGCTCATTGCGAAGATACTAAATTTGCTGAACGCGCCACCACTAAACAAATCTAACAGCCCGAATAAGCTACCGTTATTAAAAAGCTGTTCTATGGCCTTTGGATCTACTCCTGGAACCGGAATGTGCGTGCCCATGCGGAACACCGCAAACATTATCAGCGTAAAGATTATCCGTTGCCGTAGCTCTGGTATCTTGAAGATGTTACTAAGAGCCGATAGCACTTTAAATTACCTCAGTCGTGCCGCCGGCGGCCTCAATCTTTTGAATAGCCGTCTTCGTGAAACCCTGCGCCTTAACTGTCAATTTTTTTGTCAATTCGCCATTGCCGAGAATCCGCACGCCGTCCAAGACGTTCTTGAGAATTCCCAGTTCAACCAAAGCCACTGCGTCAACCGTCATACCGTCATCAAAGACGTTGAGCGTCGAGACATTGACTTCGGCGTATTCTTTGCGCCAAATATTTTTAAAGCCGCGTTTGGGAAGGCGACGATAAATTGGCATCTGTCCGCCTTCAAAGCCCGGACGAACGCCGCCGCCACTACGAGATTTTTGTCCTTTGTGACCGCGTCCCGACGTTTTTCCGCAACCGGAGCCTGTGCCGCGTCCTACGCGAGTTTTATCCTTGCGAGCACCGTCCGCCGGTTTAAGTTCATGCAATTTCATTAGCTTGCGCCTCCTTCCGATTATTTTTCAAGTGCAATCTTGCCCTCGTCGGCAACTTCTTCGACCTTCACGAGATGTTCAATCTTATGAATTTGTCCGCGAATCGTCGGTGAGTCGGGCAGAATCGAGAAGGAATTCAACTTACGCAAGCCCAGCGAACGGACTGTTCTGCGCTGAGTGTCCGGACGACCGATGACACTTCTGACCAATGTTATTTTTAATTTAGCCACGTGTCAGCCCTCCTTAGTTAAAAAGCTCCGCAACAGTTTTGCCGCGCAATTCGGCGACAACTTCCGCACGCTTTAACATTTTCAAACCTTCGAGAGTCGCCCGCACCATGTTATTGGGGTTGGACGAGCCAAGAGATTTAGTCAAGATGTCATGAACGCCAGCAAGCTCAAGCACTGCACGAGCAGGACCGCCAGCGATAACGCCAGTACCTTTGGAAGCCGGACGCAAAAGGACTTTGCCTGCACCGAAGACGCCAACCACGCCATGAGGAATGGAACGTTCTTTAAGCGCAACTTCGATTAAGTTTTTCTTAGCGTCGTCGACGCCCTTGCGAATAGCTTCGGGAACTTCAGCCGCTTTGCCAAGACCGACGCCGACTTTACCATTACGATTGCCAACGACAACCAGCGCACTGAATGAAAACCTGCGACCGCCTTTAACGACTTTGGCGACACGATTTATAAAAACAACTTTCTCCTCGAATTCGGGAGTTTCAGTTTCATTTCGGGGCATTAGTTCAACCTCCTTAACTTAGAATTTAAGACCGGCGTCGCGAGCAGCCTGCGCCAAAGCGGCAATGCGCCCGTGATAGATATAACCGCCGCGGTCGAATACTACTTCGCTGATACCTTTTTCAAGAGCCTTCTTAGCTATAGCCGTTCCCACTTCTTTAGCAGCCGCGATGTTGCCGCCGGTGCCTTTGAAGTCTTTATCGAGAGAACTAGCCGCCGCAAGAGTCATGCCTTTTTCGTCATCGATGACTTGAGCGTAAATGTGTTTAAGCGAGCGGAAGACATTCAAGCGAGGACGCTCAGCGGTGCCCGCAACACGATTGCGAACGCGCAGATGACTCTTTTGACGGATTTTATTTTTGTCGGGTTTAAGAATCACGAAAAGAGACCTCCTTTATTTCTTACCCTTGGCGCCGGCTTTACCTTCCTTGCGCCTGATATGTTCGCCAGCGTATTTAATGCCCTTGCCCTTATAAGGTTCAGG
>CAMNLS010000143.1 GCA_946543495.1 uncultured Selenomonadales bacterium
GGCAAGCAGTTCAACACGGAAGACTATACGCGGGCAAAGCTTTTCCGTCATCGCGAATTCGGAATAGGAGCACATCGCACGCTGAAGGATTCTCAACTTAAAGTCAAGACGCTGGCAACTGCCGCCGTGTCTAAAAAAATCCGCGACGAATCACTTGCCGAAGAGCTTAGGCTTTTGTACGTGGCATTGACGCGGGCGGAAGAAAAATTATTTCTCGTCGGCACGACAAGCGATAACGCGTTGGAAAAATTGCAAGCCGTCGACACGCCGAACGATTACGACATCTTATCGGCTAACAAGTTCATGGATTGGCTACTGCCGATAAAAGACGCGCTGGCTCCGTTCATCAAGTCGCAAGGCGTCACGCAATCGGACGTTTTAAAGATTCAAGAACGAAAACTCAACGCGGCTAAGGAAAAAGTTTTGCAAGCTCCCGAAAAGCTCCAATCGTCAACGCTTGAATCAATCCCCGCGAAACTCTCCGTCACTGAACTTAAACGCCGCGCACAGGAAGAAGACGCGCCGCAAGTAGCTGACTTCGCACAGCAGAAAAAATTTATCTATCGGCGTCCAGACTTCATACAGCGCAAAGAAATTTCAGGCGCGGAGTTCGGCTCGCTAATGCATAAGGTCATGCAGAGTTTGAACCTAAGCGGCGACTTATCGGCAAAGGGAATCGCCGCGCAAGTCGAGGAGCTTGCCCGCCGTGAAATTATTCCGCCGGAGCATGTCAAGCTAATCAAGCCGTCGAAGATAGCAAAGTTCTTCGCGAGTGAGCTCGGCAAGCGATTAATCACGGCGCAAGAATTTTATCGTGAGCTACCGTTCAGCCGATTGATTGACGCGCAGAAGTTCTTTCACGTCGACGAGCAGATTTTCATTCAAGGCATAATTGATTTGCTGTTCAAGGACGCGGCGGGGCAGTGGGTGTTGCTTGACTACAAGACCGACCGTGATTCAGAAGGCATTGCCGAACGCTACAGAATTCAAATTGAGCTTTACGCGCAAGCGATTGAAGCTCTACTTAAAATAAAAGTCGCCGAAAAGTATTTGTATCTGCTAAACGGCGGGCGATTGGTTAAGATGTAGGAGGTTTTATGATGATTAAAGTTTTAGTAAATGGCGCACTTGGACGCATGGGACGCACAGTTTGCAATGCGGTCAAGGCTGATTCGGAATTGGAACTTGTTGGCACGGTTGATGTCTTTGAAGGCGAGGTTGAAGGCTTGAAGGTCGAAACGAACCTTGACGCCGCGTTAAAGAGGTTGACGCCTGATGTTATGGTTGACTTCACGCGCCCAGCTGTCGTCTTCGATAACGTGATGACTGCGCTTGCCAATAAAGTTTCGCCGGTAGTCGGCACGACTGGTCTAAGCGACGAGGCTAAAGAAAAAATCCGCGAGCTTGCCGAGGCTAACGATACACCCGCGTTTATCGCTCCGAATTTTGCATTGGGCGCGGTGTTGATGATGTTGGCGGCGCAGAAGATTGCTAAGTACATGCCCGACGTTGAGATTATCGAACTTCATCACGATAAGAAACTTGACGCGCCGTCCGGCACCGCCGAACTTACTGCAAAGATGATTGCTGAAGTCCGTCCTTCTCACAAGCAAGGGCACCCCGAAGAGGTCGAACGCCTTGAGCATGTGCGCGGAGCCGATGTTGACGGCATAAGAATTCACAGCGTTAGATTGCCAGGCTACGTCGCTCATCAAGAAGTCATCTTCGGCGGATTAGGGCAAACGCTTACCATTCGTCACGACTCGACGGGCAGAGAATCTTTTATGCCAGGCGTGGTGCTTGCTTGCAAAAAGGTTCGTGGGCTTAGCGGCTTGACCATCGGATTGGATAAGCTACTATGATGCGATTTGCGATTGATACGATTTTATTTTTGCTGATTCTCGCGGAACTCAGCTTCAATTATTTGCCGAAAGACATTCACGAAATCTTAGGCGTAGCAACAGTGATACTAGGCTTAGTTCATGTTTCAATAAATGGTCGGCGTTTTATAACTCTTTTCAAGAAAATGTCGCCTAAAAACTTTTTCTCTATCGAAGTAGATTTTGCTTTGATGTTAAGCTTATTGGTGATTTTAATTACCGGCTTGTGTATGTCGAACTATCTTTTCCCTAACCTAGTGAGTAATGTTTTGCAACGAAACATGACTCTTCACAACCTGCACACCTCTGCACCATATGCCACGACAATATTAATCGGTATGCATATAGGGTTGCATTGTCGCGAGATAATGCAGAAACTTTTAAAGCTACTCGGAGCGGAAAAAATTTTCAAGCGTTGGAAACTTTTTTTCCAAGCAATAGTTACAACTTTAGCTACACTCGGCGTCTTAGGTTTGTATCTGAATAATTTCATTGACCGAATCTTAATGAAGCACATCTTCGCGACTGCCGCGACGGATTTGCCACTGGTTATGTTTAGCTTCCTGCTTTTCTGTAGCATTATATTTTTCGCGTTGATAACCTTCCTTATCGTCGAAAGATTTTTCAAAGAATGAAAAAGTTGACAGCAGTCGCGCTTGAGTCGCCGATAAAGTCGGAGCGTGTAACCGCGTTCAACGGTAATAAAAATTTTAAGGAGTTGACCAAATGAAGAACTTGATAATAATTGGCGTGGGCGGCTTCGCTCGTGAGGTCTATTGGCACGCGAAAGATTCCATAGGCTACGGCGTCGACTGGACGATTAAAGGCTTCCTTGATGGTGATGTTAAGCTTGCGGCGGCGGAATATGAACTCTTACCCGAAAAAGTTCTTGGCGATGTGGACGGCTACGAAATCTGCGCGGACGATGTGTTTACTTGCGCGGTCGGATCTCCTAAAGCTCGTCGTCGTCTTATAGAAAAAATTTCGTCACGCGGCGGAGAGTTCATCAATCTAATCAGCACGCTTGCGAAGATTATTCCGACGGCTCAACTTGGACGCGGCTTGATAATCTCCCCTTACGTCGGCATTAGTGACAAGGCGATTGTCGATGACTTTGTGGCGTTGAATGCGCAAACGATTATCGGGCACGATGCGCACGTTGGGAAGTTTAGTTGCGTCATGCCGCACGCCAACATTGCCGGCAAAGCTCAAATCGGTTCGGAAGTCTTCATCGGTAGCGGAGCAATCATCTTGCCTAAAGCTAAAGTCGGCGACAGTTCGACGGTTGGCGCGGGTTGTGTAGTCTTGAAAAAAGTTCGGGCGGGCGTGACTGTCTTTGGCAATCCCGCCGTCGAGATTTAAGGAGGAAAACTTTATGACAGCTGAAGAATTTATCAAGAAACTAACTGACTTAATGGGCACGGACGCCGAATTAACTTTATCGACGCGGCTTGCGGACGTGGAAGAGTGGGACTCGCTTAGCATGGTGTCGTTCTATTCGTTCTGCGATTCAAAACTCAATCGGCGACTCTTGCCCGAACAGATTAAAGCCGCGCAGACCGTCGAAGACTTATTAAAGCTCGCGGAGGGCAAGTAATGACTAAGGCTATTCTACTTGACGGCAAAGACAACGTGGCGACTTGTACGGCGGCGGCGTTGGCGGGCGATACGATTCAAGTTATCGGCGGCGCGGAGGTCGTTTGCGCCGAAGACATTCCCATTTGGCACAAAGTAGCACTCAAGCCGATTGGCAAGGGCGAGAAAATTTTTAAGTACGGCGAAATCATCGGCGAGGCGTCGATTGACATTGCGGCGGGCGCGTGGGTGTCGCACGAAAATATTTTCAGCGTGCCGCGTGACTACGAAAGCGAGATGATTAAATGAACTTCTACGGCTATAAGCGGGCGGACGGTCGCGCCGGCATTCGTAATCACGTTTTGATTTTGCCAACATGCGCTTGCGGCTCTGAAACTTCGCGGATTGTAGCAAGTCAAGTCCGCGGCGCGGTCAACATAATTTTTAATACGGGCTGTTCAGACGTGGCGGCGAATACTGCGCTGTCACAAAAAGTCTTAACGG
>CAMNLS010000144.1 GCA_946543495.1 uncultured Selenomonadales bacterium
CAGATTTATATCAGTGAGGCAGTTCGATTAATTGAGGAAGAGTTCGACGAGCTGGATATCCACGCGTCGATAAGCGGGAGAGCTAAACACTTCTACAGCATTTATAAAAAGATGATGCGCGACCACAAAGAGATTGGCGAGATTTACGACTTGTCGGCTGTTCGGATTTTGGTTGACGACGTTAAGGATTGTTATAGCGTGCTAGGCGTGATTCATTCAAAGTGGCGACCGATTCCAGGGCGGTTCAAAGATTATATCGCCATGCCTAAGAGCAACGGCTATCGTTCGTTGCATACAACGGTTATGGCGTTGGGCTATCCGCTTGAAATTCAAATTCGGACGTTCGCCATGCATCAAATATCGGAATACGGCGTGGCGGCTCATTGGAAGTACAAAGAGAGCGGCTCATCTAAACCGGCTAACAGCGACCGCGACCAGAAAATTTCTTTGTTCCGACAGATGGCGAATCTACAGAAGGAAATTAAAGACCCTAAAGAATATCTTGAGGCGTTGAAGTTGGATTTCTTTAGCGATGAAGTCTTCGTCTTCACGCCGGGCAAAGATTTGGTCGTCCTGCCGAAGGGTTCCAATCCGATTGACTTTGCCTACCGAATACACACGGAGGTTGGTCATCATTGCGTGGGCGCAAGGGTCAATGGGCGTATCGTTCCACTTGAATACAAGTTGCAGAATGGCGACTTCGTGGAGGTCGTGACGAATAAGTCTAACAACGGACCGAGCCGCGATTGGTTAAATATCGTGGCGTCGAGTGATACGCGTCAAAAAATTCGGGCGTGGTTTAAGCGCGAGAATCGCGACGAAAATATTGCTCACGGACACGAGATGATTGAATCAGAACTTAGAAAGCTCAGCTACGTTCCAAAGGATTTACTTAAGGACGATTGGCTTGAGACAATCGCCAAACGCATGAACATTCCCGGCAAAGATGATTTGCTTGCGGGCGTTGGCTACGGTGGCATTTCGCTTCATACGGTTGTAACGCGGCTTGTTGAGCTTCATAAAAGGGAAGTCGCTAGGAATAAGCCAGATGACGTTTCAGCACTGCTTGCCGAGATTAAAAAGATTCCCGAACGTAAACAAAAACGTTCGGAACATGGAGTCCTTGTTGAAGGAGAGAGCGGCTTTTTCGTAAGGTTAGCTAAGTGTTGTAACCCCATTCCAGGCGACGACATCAGCGGCTATATTACTCGCGGGCGGGGCGTTTCAGTTCACCGCGCAGATTGCCCGAACATCTTAAACACAGCCTCTGACGTGGAACGCATGATTGAAGTAAGCTGGGATACTGCTAACGATAAACTTTATACGGTCGATATCGAGATTGTCTGCGAAGATAAAACGGGCGTCCTTGCTGACTTAATTGCCGTGCCCGCAGAAATGAAACTCAACTTGCATTCGATTCACGCCGTGCCGAACAAATACGATAAAACTTCAAATGTTAAGCTTGGTGTTGAAGTGCAGAGCGTGGAACAAGTAGAAACGATTATGAATAAACTACGTCGCGTCGAAAATGTCTACAGCGTGACTCGTCCGATGAAAACAGGGGGTGATTGATTGGAAGGAATTTACTTAATAATCGTCATGATAATCACAGGCGGAGCCATTGCGTTTATCGGCGACAAGCTCGGCACTAAAATTGGTAAGAAGCGTCTTTCAATCTTCGGACTGCGCCCGCGTCATACGTCAATGGTAGTCACAGTCGCGACGGGTTGTCTTATAACGGGCTTGTCAATCGGCTTTATGACATTAATATCGCAGAACGTTCGCACAGCCCTTTTCGGCATGGACGAGCTACGCGCAACAATGGACGCAACACTTGCTGAACTAGACGACGCAACGGAAAATCTCTTCAAAGCACAGACGGAATTTGAACGCGCTAACGAAAACTTGCGCATGTCCAAAGAAGAAATTGTCGCGCTGAAATCTGAACAGGAAGAACTTCGCAACGAGTCTGACCGCCTCAAGGAAGGCAACGAACGTCTTGAGAGTACGAACGCTGAACTTGCCGCCCTCAATGAAAATCTTTCGGGCACGAACGCCAACCTTGAAGCGGATAATAAAAAGCTCGGCGAATTCAACGTAACTTTGACTTCCGATAATGCGCGCCTCTCTTCCGATAACGATAAACTCTCTTCCGATAACGATAGATTGTCCGCCGATAACAGCGAGCTTGAAGAACGCAATAGCCGTTTGCGCGAAGGTTTAATTGCGATTCGTGAAGGCGATATAACGTTGCGGGCGGGCGAGATTTTAGCAAGTGGAATCATAAAGGGCGGACGCAATGCCGAAGAAATTTCAAGCGATATTAACGCCCTTGCTGAACAGGCAACGCGAAGTTTGATTGAACGATTCGGCGGCGACGAAGACAATTCTGTATGGATTTATCAACCTGAACTGCAACACGTCATCGGGGAGATTGAATCAAGCGGTCGCGATATGGTCTTGAGAATCACGGCGGCGGGAAATTTGGTGCGCGGCGAGCCAGTACGTTCGCGGCTTGAACTTTATCCCAACGAATTAATCTTTAAGAAGAACGAACGCATTTTTTCTAAAACTTACGAGATAAGCGAGGACGTTCAGCCCGAAACAGCTTTGAAAGACTTTCTGACGGAGATAAATCGGATTGCGGCGGAGAAAGGCATCTTAACAGACCCGCTCACAGGTAGCGTCGGACGCATGGAGGGCACGCAACTTTATGAAGTCCTTGATTCGTTGATGGACGTTAAAGGCAAAGTTCAGCTGACAGCCACAGCACGCGATGAAACAGATTCACACGGACCTTTAAGATTAAATATAAAAGTGGAGAAGAAATAATGTTCATGGGAATAGACCCCGGACGCGATAAATGCGGCGTGGCAGTGTTGACAGCGGCGGGCGATATAAAATTTCAACGCGTGGTCGTGACAGATGAGCTGGACAGCGTGATAAAGAGTTTGGCAACGGAATATAAGATTGAGCGCGTGATACTCGGCGACGGCACGACACATAAGGCGGCGGCGACAAAGGTCAAGGCGGCGGGCTTAACATATCAACTAGTCGACGAGAAGCACACGACCGAAGAGGCAAGGCGCGAGTATTGGAAAAAAAATCCGCCGCGAGGTTGGCGAAAACTGTTGCCAACGTCAATGCAAGTACCGCCCGAACCCGTTGATGCCATAGTCGCTGAAATATTAGTCAGACGATACTTAATCAGTTGCGTCAATCGAAACTAAAAAAGGAGCCGTCATGGACGACGGCTCCCGCCGCACTGAAACACGGATGTTTCATGCGGCGTCACCAACTCCGCTTGTCGTCTACGATACTCGTAGTGTAGACTAACGCCCCTGCGAGGTGCCTTTTCTTTCCGCTTCCATTTCTTTGGGCATGCAAAGAAAGGGAAGGTCATAAAACTCAAAGAGAGTAAGGACAAAAAATTTTAGGAGAATAAATCATGAGCAACTACACGCGCCCCGATTGGGACGAATACTTTTTAAACATAGCCCGCGAAGTCGGCAGGCGGGCAACTTGTCTGCGTCGACGCTACGGAGCAATCATCGTCAAGGATAAAATCATCATCAGCACAGGCTATAACGGCTCCCCACGCGGTGAAATAAATTGCATTGACAGCGGCATTTGTGAACGCGAACGACTTCACGTGCCCAAGGGCGAACGCTACGAACTTTGCGTAGCAGTGCACGCCGAACAGAACGCAATCATCAACGCCGACCCAAATAAGCTTGAAGGTGCTACAATTTACATTGCGGGCGTCAACTGCGCGGACGGCTCCAACGCTTCGGGCGAACCGTGCAAGTTGTGCCGCCGTATGATTATCAACGCACGCATTGCCAAAGTCGTTTACCTTGACCGCGACGGAAAAAT